>JAEMSB010000089.1:0-633 GCA_016463045.1 Niveispirillum sp. | reverse complement strand
GCCCTGGGATGGGGGGAGCAGCTGGGCCTGACCCTGTCGGCCACGCCGCAGATCAAGGAACAAAGGTCGGTCAATGGCCGCTGGGTGCAGCCGCTGGCCGGCAGCGGGTTGAGCCTGACCAGCAATGCCAATTACAGCCGGGGGCGGCCCGGTGCAGCACTGAAGCCATTTGCGGTCGCGACCGAAGGCTATGGCATGGGCCAGCGCCTGTCGCTACCCCTGGTCCGGTCACGCGCGCAGAACCTGACCATTGAGGCCGGGTGGAACGCGCAGAAGGCGACGGTGGAACTGCTGGCCCTGCCGTTTAGCCGGGATCAGTGGCGCAGTGTCGATGCGCGCATCAGCTATAGCCAATTGCGGTTTGCCGGCGGTGACCTGTTTGCGCAGGCGGGCGTGACCCAGGGGCTGAACGTGGCGGGTGCCACGGGACGGGGCGACCGCGACGCCTCGCGTCTGCGGCCCAACCCCTGGTATTCCAAGTTCACGGGCGAGGTGGCCTATGGGCGCCGGCTGTTCGCCGATATCGGCGCCACCCTGACGGTGGCGGGGCAGTACACGCCCGATACCCTGCTGGCCGGTGAGGAATTCGCCCTGGGCGGCAGCCGGTTCGGGCGCGGCTATAATGGCGGGGAC
>JAEMSB010000088.1 GCA_016463045.1 Niveispirillum sp. | reverse complement strand
CGTCTGAACGGTCTGGAAGCGCTGTCGACCGCCGGTTCCAACGATTCTGGCTCCACGCCGAACCGGTCGCGTTCGTTCGACTATTCAACCTTTGCTTCTGAGCTGTTTTCGTCGCTGAAGGTGCAAAAGTCGCCGTCGGCCGAAACGGATGAAGGCTCGTTGGGCGCCACCATCGACCTGCAGACGGGCCGTCCCTTCGACTATAAGAAGGACACCTACGCGCTGTCGACGGAAGGCAGCTACAATCAGAACTCCAAGAAGATCAACCCGCGCACGGCGGGCCTTCTGTCCCGCCTGTTCAACGACAATACGATGGGCATCCTGATTTCCGGTGCCTATTCCAAATCGGTGAACGAAATCGACCAGTTCCGCCGCAGCCCAGGCCAGTCCGACTATCTCTATCGCGGCTCGCAATGGGCGGGTGATGAAAATCCCCAACGGGCCGGCTTCTCCGCGCCGGTGGGCACCAGCTTCGGCAGCGCGATCACCAATCCCGATGCGATCGCCTATCAGACCGGTTCGGACCCTGTGGCCTACGCCAAGCTGTATCCCGGCGCGCCCTACAACACGCCGGGTCGCTTCAATGACAGTCTGGTCCGCATTCCGGCCCTGGCCTCCATCGAACAGCAGGATGTGAAGCAGGAACGGCTGGGCCTTACCGCCGCCTATCAGTGGCAGGTGAACGACGACACCAAGCTGTCGATCGACGGCGCCTATTCCCGGCTGGAGAACCTGTCCACCTACAATCAGGTGTCCAGCGTCGGCCTGAACCGCAACAATACTAACGCCACCTATAACACCGCCAGCAATTCGCTGACCCCTGTTGCGGCCCGCGCGCTGTATCCCGGCCTGTGCGTGCCCAATGCCGGCAGTGATCTGGTCCCGGCGCAGGATTGTGGCCAGCAGCTTTACGGCTCCACGCCGGCCTTTACCACGGCCTTCAACGCATCGGGTCAGCGGGTGGCGTCGATCCTGGGTGCAGCGGCGGTTGTGCCCGGCGGCACCACGCCCACCAACGCCAACATCTTCTCGACCAACCCCTATAATCTCGACCCCTACGACTATTACAATAACCCCAGTTCGGTGGGTTACATCCCGTCCAGCAATCGACTGGCCTTCCGTGGTGCGTTGATCGGGCGGCCTGCGGTCGACGTGCTCGATGCCAACGTAGCCAACGGCTTGGCTGATTATCTGGTTCTGCGGAATGTGGATTTCCGCTCCGCTGCGGACCAGAGCCACTATGTGACCAAGTTCCACCAGGGTTCTTTGCAGCTGGATCATGATTTCAGCGAAGATTTCACCATGCGGATCATTACCGGCATGTCGAAATCGACCAATGTCAGCCAGGGTCTGCTGGTGGAGTTCAACCGCATGGATAGTCAGGGCCTGTTCGTCTATGACGAACGGGGCGGCGGTTCCATGCCGGTGATCGATTTCGGGTTCGATGCTGCCGATCCGGCCAATTGGGAAACCGTGAAGGGCTTCTCCGGCATCCGCAATTTCCAGCGCTTCGTGAAGAACACCTATAAGCAGGGCAAGATCGATTTCGATTGGCAGATCGCGGATGAATTCAGCCTGGGCTTTGGCGCGAACTATAAGGAGTTCACGTTCAATACCGACCAGTATGAACGCAACAATGACCTGCTGAACCCCACCCTGAAGGAGGCCGGCGCCACCACCGCCAGTGTCAGCCGCGTCATCGATTTCGGTCAGGGGCTGAAGGTGCCGGATGGCACGATGACCAGCTTTGTGGTGCCTTCCATCCAGGCCTTCGACGATCTGTTCGACTTCACCTGTAATTGCGTCAACAAGTGGGGCGACTGGCGTATCACAAACAAGCGTAATGGCGGCCGCGAACGCTACAGCGTGACCGAGCGGGACACCGGCTATTACGTCCAGGGCGATTGGGACCTGGAACTGTTCGGCAACCCGTTCCGCGGCAATGTCGGTACCCGCATCGCGGTGACGGAAGTCGACAGCCTTGGCAACAGCAATGCCGGGCGTCCGTTGAAAGGGTCCAACAAATACACTGACATTCTGCCCTCGCTGAACATGGTGTATGAGCCCATCGACGATGTGTTGCTGCGCTTCGGCGCGTCCAAGGTGATGGCACGCCCGCTGCTGGGCAACCTCTCGCCGACCATCACGGCCCTGTCGATCCCGAACACGGGCGCCACCACCGGCGCCACGCTGACCATCGGCAATCCCAAGCTGAAGCCCTTCCGCTCGGATAATTTCGATGCCAGCGTCGAATGGTACTTCCAGCCCGGCGGCCTGATCTCCATCGCTGGTTTCAGCAAGGATATCAGCAGCTTCCCGCAGACAGTGCTTTATTCAGCCAAACTGTCCGACTTCCTGGACGACGAAGGGATCCAGGCCATCCGCGCCGGCTTCACCAATGCCCAGCAATTGGCCTATCTGGATGCCGGATATGAGTTCACGGCCCGTCAGTACCGTGACGCACCCGGCGGCTGGCTGCGCGGTTTTGAGGCCAGCTTCCAGATGGACTTCACCTTCCTACCGGAATTCTGGTCCGATTTCGGCACGCAGTTCAACTACACCCATATCAAGAGCAAGCTGAAATACATCCTGGACCCCGGCACGGCCACCGTGGCTCCGACCATCGCGACGGGGCCGTTCCTGAATGTGTCGCCGGACGCCTTCAACGCCACGCTCTATTATGAAACGGACGATTTCCGCGCCCGTGTCTCGGTAGCGCAGCGCAAGGGCTACAGCACGTCCTATCCCATCGCCGCCGGTGCCTGTGCTCCCGGCCTGCAAACACCGGTGCCGACCAGCCCGGCCACGCAGGGCACGGCGTGCGACAGCCCGCTGATCAACGATTTCGTCTTTAGTCGTTCGACCACCAATATCGATGCGTCGATCAGCTACAAGCTGACCGACCTGATCACGGTGACGGCGGAAGGCCTTAATCTGACCAACCAGACCAGCGACCGCTACGCCTATGAGGGCCAGGAGGCTGTCACGCAGTATGGCAGCTCCGGCCGCATCTTCCGCGTCGGTACCCGCGTCCGGTTCTAACCTCCCTCCCGCGGGCTGAATTCCTTCCCCGCGAGATCACTGGCCCCGTCCCTGGCAACAGGAACGGGGCCAATTTTTTGGTGGACACCACCCGGCTTCAAAAACCGGTTCGCCCGGTGTATGGCTTTGTCCCTACAGAGAGCTGGCATTCGCGATGGCCGGTTGGTGAAAGGATCATCCATGTCCCGTCCCGGATTGAAAGGCACCTACGCGGCCCCAGCCCTGGAAAAGGCCTTTGAAATTCTGGAACTGCTGGCCGACCGACCGGCGGGCATGCAGATCAGCGAGATGTCGGCCATCCTGGGCCGGTCGGTGGGCGAGTTGTTCCGTATCGTCATCGTCATGGAGATGCACGGCTATCTCCAGAAGTCGGAGACGACCGACCGCTATACCGTGGCCTACAAGCTGCTCGATGTGGCCCTGCGCGCCACCCCGTCGCAGAACCTGATTGCCGCTGCCCTGATGCCGATGGAACGGCTGGCATCGGCAGTGGGACAATCCTGCCATCTGGTGGTGGTGAATGGCGGCCAGGGTCTGGTGATCGCCCGCCAGGAAAGCCCCGGCACACGTGGCTTCGCGCTGAAGGTGGGGGCTGCTGTCGATCTGCTGCGCAGCTGTTCCGGCCATGTCCTGCTGGCCTTTTCTCCCCCTGCCCGCACATCCCGTCTGATCGAACTGGCTGAGGCGGCAAGGGGGACGGCCTGCGACCGGGCCGCCCTGGAGAAGGTCCTGGCCCAGGTCCGGACCCAGGGCTTTGACAGCCGCAAAAGCCCAGTCACCTTCGGCGTCACCGACATCAGCCTGCCGATCTTCGGTTTCAACGGCGATGTCATGGCAGCCCTGACCATCCCCTTCATGGAGATGATCGACGGGTCACAAAAGGTGGATGTCGAGGCGGCGCGTCAGGAACTGCACACCGCAACCCAGGCAATCTCCGCAGTTCTGGGCCATAAGGGCTGATCGACACCAATCCTCCATATTTTCTTATTTGAGATTATGATTTCATAAGCGATAATGGCACCCAAGATATTGTGGGAGGTCATGTCCATGCTCAGGTGCCGCGTCGGGGGCGGGAAATGACCCGCCGTCTGGTTCTGGCGCTCGATCTTGTGTCGGATGCTGCACTGATTGCCGACTATGAGAAGCTGCATCGGCCCGGCGGCGTCTGGCCAGAGGTTCTGGACCATATCCGGGCGTCCGGCGTGGTGCAGATGCAGATTTGGCGGGTGGATGACCGGATGGTCATGGTGGCAGAGGTCACGGAGGATTATCCCTGCCCCACCCCAGCCGCCCTGGGTGAGGCCGTATCCCGTTGGGAAACACTGATGTGGCGTTTCCAGAAGGCACTGCCGGCGGCACAAGCGGGCGAGAAATGGCGCCCGATGCAGCCCATCTTCGATCTGTCACAGCATGTGCCATTGGCCGGGGGGATGGAATGACATTGCCCCGCCGCCGCGTCGGGCGCACCGCGCTGACGGTGCCGGAAATCGGTTTCGGCGCCGCCCCTATGGGTAACCTGTACCACCCCGTGGGGGACGAACAGGCCCGCGCCACCCTGTCCACAGCCCTGGATTCAGGACTGACGCATATTGATACGGCACCCTATTATGGTTTTGGCCTGTCGGAACGGCGGGTGGGGGACGCGGTGCGTGGACGCACCAACGTGGTTCTGTCCACGAAGGTGGGGCGATGGCTGGTTGCCGACACCGGTGTCATAGACGATCGGGAACGGTGCGGCTTCCGCTCCGCCCTGCCCTTCCGCCCGGTTTACGATTACAGCCATGATGGCATTCTGCGCTCGCACGAGGCGTCGTTGCAGCGGCTGGGGCTGGCGCGGGTGGACATCCTTTATGTCCATGATATCGGTGCAGTGACCCATGGCGATGCGAACAGCGCCATGATGGCGCAATTGACGACAGGCGGCGGTTTCCACGCACTGGAACGGTTGCGGGCGGAGGGGTCGATCACGGCCTTCGGCATCGGCGTGAATGAGGTGCAGGCCTGTCTGGATTGTCTGGATCGGGCCGATCTGGACGTGATCCTGCTGGCCGGACGCTACACGCTGCTGGCACAGGGGGCGCTGGATGACCTTATCCCCCTCTGTGCACGTCGCGGTGTCAGTCTGACCCTGGGCGGCATCTTCAATTCCGGCATCCTGGCAACCGGCACACGCGGTAACAGCGTCGGATACTACAATTACGCTCCTGCTCCGCCGGACATCCTGGAACGGGTGAGCCGGATTGAGGATATATGCGACCGTTATGGTGTCGCCCTTCCCGCCGCTGCCCTGCAATTCGTGCTTTCCCATCCGGTTGTGGCCAGCGTCATTCCCGGTCTGGACACACCTGACCGGGTGCGGGCAATCCGGCAACTGTATGAGACACCGATAGCAGCGGATTTCTGGGCGGAACTGCGGCATCTGGGCCTGCTGCGGTCTGATGCTCCCATCCCATCGGTGTCGGGGTCCGTCAGATGATCATCGACGCGCACCAGCATTTCTGGGACCCGGCGCGCGGCGACTACGGCTGGCTGACCCCAGCCCTGCCCACCCTGTACCGTCCAATCTTGCCGCCTGATCTGCGTCCCTTGCTGGATGATGCCGGCATCGACGCCACCATCCTGATCCAGGCGGCACCCACGGTTGCGGAAACCGACTTCCTGATGGGGCTGGCGGCGGCCACACCCTGGGTCAAGGGGGTGGTCGGCTGGGTCGATCTGGATGCGTCCGACATCACCGACCAAATTGCACGGCGGCGGGCACAGGCGAAATTTATCGGCATCCGGCCCATGCTGCAGGATATTGACGACCCCGCCTGGATACTCGGCTCCCGACGGGCCGCAGGGCTTAAGGCCTTGCAGGCATCGGGCATGACCTTTGATGCGCTGGTAATGCCGCCGCAACTGACCTGTGTCGCTGAACTGGCCCGGCGTTACCCCGATCTGCGCATCATCATCGACCACGGGGCCAAGGGGCCGATCGGCATAGGCCCCATCCCTGGCTGGCGACGGGACATGGTGGCTGCCGCCCGATGCGGCAATGTCACCTGCAAACTGTCGGGCTTGCTGACGGAAATGGCACCCGGCACGGATGATGCGGCCATTCTGGACAGGATGGCGGAACTGCTGGACCTGTTCGGGCCGGATCGGCTGATCTGGGGCAGCGACTGGCCCGTGCTGGACCTGACCGGGTCCTATCACCGCTGGCATGCGCTGACCCAGGCGTTCCTGGCTAGGCTGGATGCTGACGCAGTAACCGCGATCATGGGCGGCAATGCCGCACGTATTTACAGGCTGGAGGGGACGTGATGGCACCGGCGGTGATCCTGCTGCATGGCGACGACAATGTCGTTGTCTGCTGCCGGACGGTGGAGGCGGGTGAACATATCAGCGTGGAGGGGGTGGACATCGTCGCAGCGCAGCGTGTGGCCCTGGGGCACAAACTGGCACGCCGCGATCTGTCCGCCGGCGACAAGGTCATAAAATATGGCGCGTCCATCGGTTCGATGACCGCCGATATCAAGGCAGGCGGCTGGGTCCATATGCACAACATGAAAAGCGACTATATCGGCGCGCATCTGCGCGACGCGGTCACCGGCTGAAGGGGGCGCCATGAACGCGCAAGGCTATCTGCGGCCCGACGGGCGCAAGGGCATCCGCGATGTGCTGATCGTGGCCTATCTGGTGGAATGCGCCCACCATGCGGCCCGGCGGATCGTCGATCTGGCCGATGACCCACAGGTGCATCTGGTGGGCTTTCCCGGCTGTTACCCCAATGATTACGCGCGGCGGATGATGAAGGCGCTGGTCGCCCATCCCAATGTCGGCGGCGTCATCTTGGTGTCGCTGGGATGCGAAAGCTTTGACCGTGAGGGGGGGGCTGCCCATGCCGCCACCCATGGCCGCCCCGTTGAAACCATCGTGATCCAGCAGGTGGGCGGCACCCGTGCCGCCATCGAACAGGGGCGCGCTGCGGTTAAGCGGGTTCAGGCACAGATGGCAGCCAACCGGGTGCGCGTTCCCCTGGCCCTGTCCGATCTGGTTGTGGGCACCATCTGCGGCGGGTCGGACGGGACCAGCGGCATTACGGCCAATCCCGCCGTGGGCCGTGCCTTTGACCGTCTGGTCGATGCCGGCGCCACCTGCATCTTTGAGGAGACGGGGGAGATGATCGGGTGCGAGGGGCCGATGGCCCACCGCGCTGCCAGCCCATCGGTGGCCGATGCCATCGTGGCCTCCATCACCAAGGCTGAAACCTATTACCGCACCATGGGTTTCGGCAGTTTTGCCCCCGGCAATGCCGAAGGCGGTCTTTCCTCGCAGGAGGAGAAATCGGCCGGCGCCTATGTCAAATCAGGCAGCCGTCCTATTGTCGGTGTTATCAAGCCGCCGGAACGGCCCACAATCCCTGGTCTGTACCTGATGGATGTGGTGCCGGACGGGGAGCCGCGTTTCGGCTTTCCCAACATTTCCGACAATGCGGAGATTGTGGAGATGATTGCCAGCGGCGCGCATCTGACCCTGTTCACCACGGGGCGCGGATCGGTGGTGGGATCGGCCATCGCCCCCGTCATCAAGATCACCGGCAATCCCGAAACCTGGCAGCGCCTGGGCGAGGATATGGACATCAATGCCGGTGCCATCTTCGACGGGTCCGCGACATTGGACAGTATCGGCGAACAGATTGTGGATATGATCCAGGCGGTGGCGGGTGGGGCGGAAACGAAATCCGAAGCCATGGGCCACCGCGAATTCATCCTGACCTATAAGACCTTCGAGCCCTCGGGGCCCGGCTGCTTTCCCCGTTGAACCGGAACCATGACAGGCATCATGAGCCATAAGGGCAGACTGGCGGGAAAGACCGCCCTGATCACCGCCGCCGGCCAGGGGATCGGCCGCGCCACCGCCGAACTGTTCGCGTCAGAAGGCGCCACTGTCTGGGCCACCGACATCAACGCCGCCGCCCTGGAAAGCCTGCCTGGTTGCCAGACGCGCCGTCTGGATGTGCGCGACCCGGCGGATATCGCGGCAGCCAGTGCAGAGATCGGTGGCATCGATGTGCTGTTCAACTGTGCCGGCATCGTCACCGGCGGCAACATCCTGGAATGCACCGAGGATGAATGGGACCTGTCCTTTGACATCAATGTTAAAGCCATGTTCCGCATGATCCGCACCTTCCTGCCCGGCATGATCGGACGGGGCGGCGGGTCGATCATCAACATGTCCTCGGTGGCCAGTTCCACCAAGGGCGTGCCGAACCGCTTCATCTATGGCGCATCAAAGGCCGCCGTCCTGGGACTGACCCGCGCCGTCGCCGCCGATTTCGTGACCAAGGGCATCCGCGTCAACGCCATCTGCCCCGGCACCGTCGACACCCCGTCCCTGCATGAACGCCTGCGCGCCACCGGCGATTATGAGGGTGCCTGGGCCAGCTTCACCGCCCGTCAGCCGATGGGCCGTGTGGGCGCCCCGCAGGAGATTGCGGCGCTGGCCCTTTATCTGGCGTCGGACGAAAGCGCCTTCACCACGGGCCACGCCCATGTCATCGATGGCGGCTGGACCAACTGACCCAAGCTGCCGCATTTTCAGGAAACCACGATGAAACTGCTTCGATACGGCGCCGCCGGCGCTGAAAAGCCGGGCCTTCTGGCCGCTGACGGCACCATTCGCGACCTGTCAGGTGTGGTGGCCGATATTGACGGTTCCGCCGTCACGCCCGGCGCCCTGTCCCGCATCGCCGGCATCGACCCCACCACCCTGCCCGTGGTGGAGAATGTGGAACGCTATGGCGCCTGCGTGGCGCGTCCGGGCAAGTTCTTGTGTATCGGCCTGAATTATGCCGACCATGCCGCCGAAAGCGGCCTGCCCGTGCCAGCGGAACCGGTGGTGTTCATGAAGGCCACCAGCGCGCTCTCCGGCCCCAATGATCCCGTCATTCAGCCGCGCAATTCCACCAAGCTGGATTGGGAAGTGGAACTGGCCTTCGTCATCGGCACCGAATGCCGCTATGTGGACGAGGCAGCGGGTCAGGCGGCCATTGCCGGCTATTTCGTCTGCAATGACGTTTCCGAACGCGCGTTCCAGCTGGACCGGGGCGGCACTTGGGACAAGGGCAAGGGCTGCGACAGTTTTGGCCCCATCGGGCCCTGGCTGGTGACGGCGGACGAGGTGGGTGATCCCGGTGATCTGTCCATGTGGCTGGAGGTCAATGGCCAGCGCTATCAGGACGGCTCCACCCGCACCATGATCTTCAAGCCAGGCTTCATCGTCTCCTATCTCAGCCAGTTCATGAGCCTGCAGCCTGGTGACATCGTCACCACGGGCACGCCGCCCGGCGTCGGCATGGGCCAGAAGCCGCCGCGATACCTTGTCCCCGGCGACCGTATCCGCCTGGGCATTCAGGGTCTGGGCGAGCAGGAACAGATTGTGATAGCGCCTGTTTGAAGGCATAGGTCAGGTCGGGGTGATAAGCCCCGCCCTGACCTACGGGCATTAACGCTTCGGTAGGGCGTACAGCGCCACCACGGCAAAGCAGACCAGCGGCAACAGGAAAGCCAGTTGCATGGTACCGGTGGCGACCGCAACCATGCCCATCAGCGGCGGGCAGATGGCCCCACCGATGATGGCCATGATGATGAAGGACGATCCCAGCGGCACCAGCGTGCCCAGCTTGTCGATCCCCAGCGCGAAGATGGTGGGGAACATCACCGACATGAAAAAGCTGGTCAGCATCAGGGCACCGACGGCCACCTGTCCCGGCGCGAAGGCCGCCACAGCGCAGAGCAACGCATTGATCACGGCGTAAATGCCCAGCAACCGGGCCGGCGCCACCTGTGTCATCAGGGCCGTGCCGACAAACCGGCCCACCATGAACAAGATCAGGCTGGCCGACAGCATGAAGGCGGCCTGCTTTTCCGGAACCTCCGGCATCGCATCCTTCACGAAATCCACAAAATAGCTCCAGATCCCCACCTGTGCCGCGACATAGAAGAACTGGGCGATGACGGCCATCACCAGGGTGCGGTGGGACAGAAGGCGGCGAACCTGACTGCCGAATGCTTCGTCAGAGCCCTGTTCGATATCGCCCTTGGGCAGCGTGGTGAAGATCACGGCCAGGGCGATGAACCCCGCCACCGCCGCCAGCAGCGCATAGGGCAGGCGTACCGTCGACGCCTCCATGGCGCGGTAGGCCTCCAGATCGGCGGGCGACATGGCGGCCAGCGCTTCTGGAGAATGTTCAACGCCGGAGAAGATCAGCACGCCACCAATGATGGGGGCGACAAAAGCCCCGAAGCCATTGAAGGACTGCGCCAGGTTCAGGCGCTGTGGCGCGCGGCTGGGGTCACCGAAGGCGGTGATATAGGGATTGGCGGCAGTTTCCAGAAATGCCGCCCCCGCCGCGATGACGAACAAGGCTGTCAGGAACAGGCTGTAGGTCTGCACATAAGAGGCGGGCAGGAACAGCAGAGCCCCGCCGGCATAGAAGCAAAGGCCGGTAATGATGGCTGCCTTATACCCGAACCGGCGCATCACCTGACCGGCAGGCAGGGCCACCACGAAATAGCCGATATAGAACACGAACTGGATGAAACCCGCCTGCATCCGGTCTAGGCCCAGGGCCTTCTGAAAATGGCGGATCAGGATGTCGTTGAAATTATTGGCAATGGCCCACAGAAAAAACAGACTGGCGATCAGGGCGAAACCCCAGCGGTAGCCATAGGCGATAAAGGGGGCGGGCGGTTCCCCCCTGTTCCCGGACAGTTCCTCACCTGACATATCGGCCTTCTCCTGGCTCTTTTCAGATTGGTGATATCAGAAACGCGCGATGGCCTTCAGAACATGATCCGCCTCGGCGATTAGCCGGGGCAGCCGGGTCGGCATCTCCAACGCATCGAAACCATGGGTGTAGAGGGCGGCATCAGGGACATCGCCGGACCGGATGGCCGCGATGACCCGGTCGAAATCGGCCTTCAGGGCGTTGCGGCTGGCCAGCAGGGTGGTTTCCCGCTTATGGAATTCCGGGTCGGCAAAGACCAGATCGCCCTTCGCCACGCCCACCAGCACATAGGTGCCCGCGTGGGCGACATAAGCCAGATTGGCCGACATGGCCCCGATATGGCCGGTCGCATCAAAGACGATGTCGAACATTTCCCCGCCGCTGCGCTCGCGCAGCCTTTCTGCCGCCCCTTCCCCACCCTGCACAATGTCACCAAAACCCAGACGGTTGGCGGCGTACGCC
>JAEMSB010000560.1 GCA_016463045.1 Niveispirillum sp. | reverse complement strand
CCCCCTGACTGACGCGGCGGGGGCTGCCGGCGTCGCGGCCATCCAGACGGGCCGTGTAGACATGGCGTTCGAGCGGGCTGTCCTTAAGCGCGGTAAACATGATGGTTCCGGCCTTGGCATCGACGCCGGCCAGGTTCTGTACCGGCCATTTGCCGCGCGTGATGGCGTGCAGGCGCTTGCCGAAACGGTCATGCAGATAAAGATGGCGCCAGCCAGACTGTTCGGACGACCAGATGAAGCGGCCATCGGCCAGGAAATACAGGTCCTTGTGCAGATCGACCCAGGTGGATTTGGTATCGGTTAGGGCGACACGGGTGCGGCCCGTCTTCACATCGGCGAATAGCAGGTCCAGACGCTTTTGATCGCGCGACATGCGCTGCACCGCCAGCCCGCCATCGGGTTTCCAGTTCACACGCGCCAGATAGATATCGGCGTCGGGGCCGAGGTCGATGGCGACGGGGGGGGCCGAGCCGTCGATGGGGGCGACCAGCAGCTGAATGGCGACGTTGGGGCCGCCCGCGAACGGGTAGCGCTGGGGGATGACCTTTACCCCGTCGGCCCCGTAATCATAGCGGTTGACCAGCGGCACCATGCTTTCATCGACACGGGCATAGGCGATGGATTTGCCGTCGGGCGACCACCAATAGCCGGTGTCGCGGTCCATCTCCTCCTGCGCCACGAACTCCGCCATGCCGTTCAGGATGGCATTCTTGCCGCCATCGGTCGTGATGGCCCGGTCTGCACCCGTGGCCAGGGTCTGGACATAGAGATTGCCGTCGCGGACATAGGCGATGTGGGAACCGTCGGGGCTGAATTTCGGGTCGGTTTCGGGACCTTCAGTGCGGGTCAGGCGGCGGACGGGGCCGTCCAGCGGCTTCAGCCAGATATCGCCCGATTTGGGCACCAGGACGGCCTTGCCCTGGCTGTCCCAGACATATTCGGTCACGCCGGTTTCGGGGATGCGCTGCCGTTCGCGCCTTGCGCGTTCCTCCTCGCTTTCCGGCACGGCGGCAAACTCCGCACTGTCCAGCAGCAGCACGGGCTTGCGCTGCGTCAGATCATAGGCCCAGAGGTCGCGGCGGCTGGCGTCGCTGGCGGCGCGTTCCAGATAGGTAACGCGGGTACCGTCGGGGGAGAATTCCACGCCGCGCGGGGCGGCCCCCGACAAAGCGGGGCTGGCCACCACCCGGTCAATGGTCAACTGTTCGGCGGTGGCTGGCAGGGCGGACAGGCAGGCCAGCAACAGGGGGGCGAGGCGGTGGCGCATGGATTTCTTTCTTGTTTGGGCGTTGATGTTTTCCTTGTCGCGCCGGTCAATGCGAAAGGCAATGAGATAGGGGAAACTATGCGCATGGACAGCGAAAGGAGCTGGCACATGGCCCCGGTTTTCAGCCTATAAGGTAGGATTGAACCAACGCCGCCAGGGGAGGGTGCAATGGGTGCCGTGCGGGCCGCAGGAGCGGTGGACGCGGATGCCATGGTCGATCTGCTGCTGTTCACGCTGGATGGACGGCCCTTTGCCGTGCGCCTGGGCCAGGTGGAGCGGGTGACGGCCATGGCGGCCTTCCGGCCCCTGCCAGGCGCGCCGGCGGTGGTGGCGGGCATCATCAATGTCGGGGGCCGGTTCCTGCCCGTGCTGGACGTGCGTGCCCGCCTGGGCATGGCGGTGCGGGCCCCGCGCCTGGAGGATGGCCTGGTGGTCGTGCGGCTGGCGCGGCAATCGGTGGCGCTCTGGATCGACCATGTCGACGGCACCCTGCGGCAGCCGGCAGACAGCCTGATCCCTGCCGACAATGTGGTGCCGGCGGGCGGGTATTTCGAGGCAGTGACGGCGCTGCCCGGCGGGCCGATCTTCATCCATGACCAGGACCGGTTCCTATCCATGGAGGAACAGGGCGCCCTGGATGCGGCAATGGCGCGGGAGAGCGCATCTTGATCCAAGCCGGGTCCGGGACGGGTACTGTCCTGCTGGAGGAGTTCAGTGCCTTTCTGGCGGCACGCATGGGGCTGCATTACGCGCCCGAACGCTGGGGTGACCTGGAACGGGCCGTGGCGCAGATGGCAACCGAGCTGGGCTTTGCCGATGGTGATGCCTGCATGCGGCATTTCCTGTCAGGGGCCGTGGACCGGGCCGGCATCGAGACGCTGGCCAGCTATCTGACCATCGGCGAGACCTATTTCTTCCGCGAGCCGGCCAGTTTCGACGCGCTTGCCACCCGCATCCTGCCGGGCCTGATTGAACAGCGCCGTACCATGCACGGCAAGTATCTGCGCATCTGGAGTGCGGCCTGTTCGACGGGGGAGGAGGCCTATACGATGGCCATTCTTCTGGACCGCCTGATCCCCGACATCGCGGGATGGAACATTACCATCCTGGCCACCGACATCAACCCGCGATCGCTGCGCAAAGCCATCGAGGGGGTCTATGGCGACTGGTCGTTCCGGGGCATCGACCCGGAAATCCGCCGCGCCTACTTCACCCCGCGCGGCGGGCGGTGGGAGATCATCCCCCGCATCCGGCGCATGGTCAGCTTCGCCTATCACAATCTGGCCGAGGATCTGTACCCGTCGGTGCAGAACAATACCAATGCCATGGACATCATCTTCTGCCGCAATGTCCTGATGTATTTCAGCACGGGCACGGCGCGGCGCGTAGTGTCGAACCTGCAGCATTCGCTGGTTGATGGCGGCTGGCTGGTGGCGGCGTCGGTAGAGGGATCGTCGGACCTGTTCCAGCCGCTTGCCAATATCGGGCTGCTGGACGCCACCATCTATCGCAAGACGCAGTCGCCGCCGCTGGTGCCCTTCACCCTGCCGCCGCTGCCCGACATGCCCTTGGAAGCGCCGCTGCCGCTGCTGACGGTGCCGCCATGGCCGGAACCCCCGCCGCCGGCGGTGCCCGTGGAAGAGGCACCGGGGCCGCTGGATGAGGCGCTGGCGCTGTACCAGCGGGGCGAGAATGCGGCGGCCATCGCGCTCTTGCTGGGTGATCCCGGTCTGGTGGGGGATGGCAAGGCCCTGACCCTGCTGGCGCGGCTTTACGCGAATGAGGGACGGCTGGATC
>JAEMSB010000559.1:894-3066 GCA_016463045.1 Niveispirillum sp. | reverse complement strand
GCCTGCCAGTGCGGGGGCGTCGCCATGGGGGGAGGGGGCGGTGGCCAGCAGGGTGACGGTCCGCCCCTGCCGGTCGGCCTGATCAATCAGGTTATCCATGGCGGCCAACCGCGCCGGCCAATCCCGCGCCGCCGCCCAGCCATTATCCACGACCAGCAGCAGCGGCCCACCCCCCGGCAGCGTGGCCGCCGGGTTCAGCAGTGGGCGCGACAGGGCCAAGATGACCAGGGCCGCCAGCACCATGCGCAGGATCAGAATCCAGAGCGGCGTGCGGTTCGGCGTCTCCTCCCGATGCACCAGATCGGCCAGAAGGCGGATGGCGGGAAAGCTGATGGTGCGCGGGTTGGGTGGCGTGACCTTCAGCAGCCAGTACAACAGCGGCAGCGCCACCAGCCCCAGCAGCAGCCAGGGGGCGGCAAAGGCGATGGGACCCAGGTTCAGCATCGGCTCACCCTTCCCCCGACAGGGCCGTCCACAGCGACAGCAGGGCTGTCTGCGGCGGCTTGTCGGTGCGGTGCAGGGTCAGGGTCCAGCCGGCGGCGCGCGCAATGGCGGCCAGCCCGTCGCGTTGGGCGGCCAGCCGGTCCAGATAGGCCTCGCGCACGCCATCGACACGCGGCACCAGCAGCGATCCCTCGCCCTCCAGCCCCTTGAAGCGCACCCGCCCCTCATAGGGCAGGGTTTCCTCGCCGGGGTCCAGCACCTGCACCAGGTGCCCGCGCACGCCGCGCGCGGCCAGCCGCGCCACCGCGCCCTCAATCTGGTCCAGCGGGGACAGAAGATCGCCGATCAGTACGGCCTGGGCATTGCGGGGCAATTCTATGGCGGTCGGCGGCAGGCCGGCGCCTTGATTGAAATAGATCTGCCCCGTCAACCAGTCGGCCAGACGCGGCAGGATGGAGCGGGCAGCCGATGGCGGCACATCGCTGCCCGCCAATTGCACCCGCTCCCCCCCGCGCAGCAGCAGGGCGGACAAGGCCAGGGCCAGAAGGTCGGCGCGGTCGCGCTTGGTCGACAGCTCGCGGCCCGACCGCCAGTTCATCGACGGGCTGTCATCGCGCCAGATCCAGACGGTCTGGGCGGCTTCCCATTCATTCTCGCGCACGAAGACATGGGCGGATTTACCGGTCTGGCGCCAGTCGATGCGGTTATAGGCGTCGCCCGGCTGATACCGGCGGAACTGCCAGAATGTCTCCCCCGTTCCAACCCGGCGCCGCCCATGCGCCCCCTGCGCCACGGTCGCCGCGATGCGTTCGGCGGCGACCAGAAGGGCGGGCAGATTGCGGGCCAGATCCTCCGCCCGGTGCTGGGCGCGGATGGAGGCGGGCGGATGGCGCGTATCCATGGCGGTTACGCCAGCGGTGCGCAAAGCTGATCGATGATGGCGTCCAGCGTGATGCCGTCGGCCCTGGCCGCGAAGTTCAGCGCCATGCGGTGGCGCAGAACAGGCTTTGCAAGGGCGATGACGTCATCCAGCGACGGGGTCAGCCGTCCGTCCAGCAAGGCGCGGGCGCGGGCGGCCAGCATCAAGGCCTGCGACGCGCGGGGACCGGGGCCCCAGGCGACATGGCGGCGGACAATGTCCAGCGGGCTGCTGTCGGGCCTTGCATTGCGGACAAGATCCAGGATGCCATCCACGATACTGTCGCCCACCGGCACGCGGCGGACCAGGGCCTGGGCCGCGATCAGATCCTGCGGCGTCAGCACCGCCGTGACCGTGCCGGCATCGGCCCCGGTGGTGGCGATCATCATCCGACGTTCGCTGTCGCGGTCGGGATAGTCCACATCCACCTGCAACAAGAACCGGTCCAACTGCGCTTCGGGCAGCGGGTAGGTCCCTTCCTGTTCCAGGGGGTTCTGGGTGGCCAGCACATGGAAAGGGCGGGGCAGCGGGTGATAATGGCCGGCCACCGACACGCGGCCTTCCTGCATGGCCTGCAACAGGGCCGACTGCGTGCGGGGGCTGGCGCGGTTGATCTCGTCCGCCATCAACAACTGGGCGAAGACCGGGCCGGGGATGAAGCGGAAGGCGCGGCGTCCATCGTCACGTTCCTCCAGCACCTCCGACCCCAGGATGTCGGCGGGCATCAGGTCGGGCGTACATTGCACGCGGCGATCATCCAGACCCATGACGGTGCCCAGCGTTTCGACCAGCCGCGTCTTGGCCAGACC
>JAEMSB010000559.1:0-884 GCA_016463045.1 Niveispirillum sp. | reverse complement strand
ACGTCCTGCTGACCGAAGATGACGCGACCGATGGCCTGACGCGCGGCAGCAAGCTTGTCCCCCAGCGCCTCCACATCCCGCAGCAGTGCTTGCGGGTCGCTGCTGCGCCCGGCCTCCGTTGAATTCAGCACCATCATCTTCCCTTCAAACCCGAACATCATCCGCGCGGTGGGTGTAACACCCTGGGTACCAGAAGCTTGGCATCACGACTATGTTATCAATGCGGCATGAAGGCCGCGACTGACAGAGCTGGATGGTCCAATCCACCATGACGGAATGCAAGCAGAATGGGCATGCCAATGCCAACCCGCACGATGGGGCCAATGCAGCCGACGCCGCGCTGAAGGCGCTGGGCGGTGGTGCGCCCCGCACGCCCAGCGCGGAGGATGAAGCCGATCCCAACGTGATCCGCGCCGACGGCACCTGGACTTATCATGGCAGTCCCATCGGGCGGCTGCCGCTGGTGAAGCTGTTCTCAACCGTGCTGCGCCGGGACCAGGCGGGCGACTACTGGCTGATCACGCCGGCTGAACGGGGGCGGATCAGCGTGGAGGACGCGCCCTTCGTGGCTGTCGGCCTGGAGGTGCAGGGGGAGGGGCCGAACCAGTCCTTGACCTTCATCACAAATCTGGAGGCCAGTGTCACCGCCGGCCCTGACCATCCGATCCGCATGGTGACCGATCCGGCCACGGGCGAACCGCGTCCCTATATCCGCGTCAAAGGACCGCCGGAGACACCGTTGGAAGCGCGGATAAACCGTGCGATCTTCTATGATCTTGTCGAACGGGCGGAACCTGGTGATGCCGGTGATATCGGCGTCTGGAGCCAGGGGATATTCTTCTCCCTGGGCCGGGTGGATTGAGGGTTTAGCAGCGGTGGTTGAA
>JAEMSB010000087.1 GCA_016463045.1 Niveispirillum sp. | reverse complement strand
AGCGGCGGCAACCGGCTGTGGTGCCAACGGATCGGCACCGGCAGCGCGGGCGGCAGCCGCACCGGTCAGCAGCATATCAACCGCGTCTTGATTGATGGCGCCCTTCAGCGGCGGGCCATTCATCAGATGCGCGTCGGGACGTGTGTCCTTGGGTTCATCAGACAGGGCAGCCGCCATCTCGTCCGCGTCGAGATTCTCCAGCCCCCAAATCTGGATCATCGCATGCACGCGGCGCTCGATATAGCGCAGCGTGTTCACCACCTTGGTCATGCGCTGGCCCGTAATGTCCTGGAACGAACAGGCCGTCATGATTTCCGTCACCTCGTTGTCCAGCGTCTGGGCGAGGTCGGGATGGTTCTTGCGCAGCTTATCGGCCACAGACTGGATACGCTCCGAGCCGTTCAGAATCTCGGTCGTAGCATGTTCTGTGGATTGCAGGATTGCGTCCAACTCCTCCGTCGCGCGCATGATGCGGTCGGCGGAAGGATCATCAGGCTTAAGCGCGGCAATCTCACGCCGCGTCTCCGCTATATGCGAAGAAAGGTCCTGAAGCTCACGCCGCAGAACCTTGATGTGTGATTTCGGGTCTACTTCCGGGTGGTCTCGCTGATCGCGGATCAGGCGGCGGACATCGTCCACCGCCACCACCCGATTCCGCCGGTCGCGGGCGCGCAGAAAGGCGCGACCGCGCGGACTGGACATCAACGCGTCCTCGATCTCGTCATAATCCTGATCGGACAGATCGAAGATCGGCTCGGACACGGCGGATCAGCCCAGCGCGCCCAGAACGCTTTCGATTTTCTTCTTCAACGTCTCAGCGTTGAAGGGCTTGACGATGTAGTTATTCACACCGGCTTCCTTGGCCGCGATGACGTTTTCCGTCTTCGATTCGGCGGTCACCATGATGAAGGGCGTGGCCTTCAGACGAACATCGGCGCGCACTTCCTTCAGAAGCTGCAGGCCGGTCATCGGCTCCATGTTCCAGTCGGAGATCACCAGACCAAAGGCACCGGAACGCAACTTGGACAGGGCCTCTGCCCCATCGCCGGCTTCTTCGATCTTCGTGAACCCGATCTGGGTGAGCAGGTTCCTGATGATACGCCGCATCGTCGCGTAATCGTCGACAACCAGCACCTGAATGTTCAAGGACACTGCGGAACCCCCACCTGAACGTGTTGCACCAAAGGAAATCTACCGAATATTTGCCCGGCGTCCATAACGGGCGCCGACTACCCTTTCAGGTTACCCGATCCGGCCTGACAAGCCAATCAAGTTCACCCTGCTCCGGGTTACAGGGCCGCACTTTGGTAGGCAGTCCCTGGCTTGTCAAGCCATGACCCCCGGCAATCTATGCTTATGCACTACGAACCAGCGACAGAAGCCCGCTGGTGATGGGATATCGGCGGTCGCGGCCAAAGCTGCGGGACGTGATCTTCACGCCCGGCGGTGCCTGCCGACGCTTATATTCTGCCCGGTCCAGCATGCGCCAGACCCGGTTCACCGTCTCCGCATCGTGTCCGCGTGCTACAATGTCGTGCAACGAAAGGTCGCGCTCGACCAGGCATTCCAGGATGTCGTCCAGCACCGGATATTCGGGCAGCGTGTCCTGGTCCTTCTGATCGGGCTTAAGCTCTGCCGTCGGGGCCTTGGTGATGATCCGTTCGGGAATCACCCGGCCCGCCGGCCCCATCACCCCCTCAGGATGGTTCTGATTGCGCCAGTGTGACAGCTTGTAGACGGTCGTCTTGTAGACATCCTTCAGCACGTTGTAGCCGCCGCACATGTCGCCATACAGCGTGGCATAGCCAACCGACATTTCCGACTTGTTGCCCGTGGACAGGACCATGCTGCCAAACTTGTTTGACAGGGCCATCAGCGTCAGGCCGCGTGACCGGCTTTGCAGATTCTCTTCCGTGATGTCAGGCTTGGTATCCGCGAAGGACGGGGCCAGCATCTCTGCGAACGCATCCATGGCCGGCCGGATGGAGATGGTGTCGATGCGGCAACCCAGCAGGCCGGCACATTCGGCGGCATCATCCAGGCTGTCCTGGCTGGTGTAGGGGCTGGGCATCATCACGCAATGGACCTTGTCGGCCCCCAGCGCATCGACGGCCACGGCCGCGGAAATGGCCGAATCGATGCCGCCTGACATGCCCAGGATGACGCCCGGAAACCGATTCTTGCCCACATAATCGCGCAGGCCCAGCACCATGGCACCGTACAGCGCGCCCAGCGCATCCGGCGGGGCCACCTTTTCGTCCGACGCACCCGTCCAGCCATCGGCACTGCGTACCCAGCGCGTGATGGCGACGCGGCTGGCAAAGGCCGGCAATTGCGCCACCAGCGACCGGTCGCGGTTCAGCACAAAGGACGCGCCGTCGAAAACCAGCTCATCCTGACCGCCGACCTGATTGAGATAGATCAGGGGCAGGCCCGTCTCAACGACGCGCGATACGGCCAGTTCCAGGCGGCGGTCGGCCTTGTCGATCTCAAACGGGCTGCCATTGGGAACGACCAGCAGTTCGGCACCCGTCTCGGCCAGCGTCTCGGCCACGTCGGGCTTCCACATATCCTCACAGATCAGCACACCCAGCCGCACACCCCGGAAATTGACAGGGCCGGGCAGGGGGCCTGGGGTAAAGACCCGCTTTTCATCGAAGGGGCCGTAATTGGGCAGGTCATGCTTCAACCGCACCGCCGCAATGGCGCCGCCATCCAGCAGCAGGGCGGCATTGTGCCGGTGCCCATCAACGCGCCAGGGGGCGCCAACCAGCAGGGCCGGGCCGCCATCGGCGGTTTCCGCCGCCAGCGCGCGCACCGCATCCTCGACCTTGTCCAGGAAGAAGGGCTTCAGCACCAGATCTTCGGGCGGATAACCGCAGATGGAAAGCTCAGGATAGACGACAAGGTCGGCACCGGCGGTGGCGGCCTCGGCACGGGCGGCGCGGATCAGGGCGGCATTATGGTCCAGGGAACCCACGGTGGGGTTGATCTGGGCCAGCGCGATGGTCAATTGATCGGTCATGATACCTTGTCCTGCCGGAACTTCTGCCTGGATGCGGCGTGGTTCGCCCTTCATATGCTCTTGCTGAGTATAAGGGGTCAAGCCGCCCGCCGCTGGCCGTGCGGGCATGGCCGCCTTGCTTCTCCCGGCTTGCGGGGCTGTCCCGGCATCCGTAACGTGCCGCCAACGAATCCTTGTGGAGCCTGATGATGGCCCTTTCCCGTTCGGCCCTGCTGGGGCTCGGCCTGTTGCTCACCGCCATGCCGGCCTGGGCGGAAAAGCTGCCGGTCCCCGCTGCCGCCTTCTCCGCCACCCAGAACCTGACCGTGGATGGCGTGGCCCTGTCGGCCCGCATCTTCCATGATAAGGGGCTGGAACGCCGGGAAAGCCGGGTGGATGGCCTGAACAACCTGCTGATCATCCGTCCCGATCAGGGCGAGGCGTTGGTGGTGCAGCCCGAAAGCAACATGGGCATGAAGTTGCCTTTGACCGATGCGGAGGTCGGGATGGTGGCCAGCAGTCTGGCGCAGCTGTCGGGCACGAGGGAGGGCAACGAAACCCTGTCCGGCGAGACCGTGACCCGGTACCGGGTTCAGGATATCACACCCGATGGCGCCGGATTCGATGGCCACGTCTGGGCCACCCGCGACGGCATCTATGTAAAGATGGAAGGAAGGACCGGCGGGGAGGGGGCGGTCAGCATCGCCATGACCCTGACGGATATCCGGCGTGGGCCCCAGGACCCGGCCCTGTTCACGCCGCCCGCCGGCCTTTCGGTCATGACGCTAGACCCGATGGAAGGTCGCATGCCGCCCGCCTTCCAGGCCGATAAGGAGAAGGCGGCGAAGGAGGGGGCGCCGAAATGAAACGTCGCGAGCTGTTGCTGGCCGCACTGCCCGCCATCCTGCTGCCCACCACCGTCCGGGCACAGGTGTTGAGCAGCGCTGAACAGGCATTCCTGGCCAAACTGGGGCCTGACTGGCAGGGCGTGACCAATGGCCCCACGCGCTATCGCATCGTGAAATCGGGTCCCGCCACCGGGCCGCTGGTGCCGCTCGTCTCCACCGCCACCTTGCATTATCAGGGGCGGCTGGAAAGCGGGAAGGTGTTCGAAGATACGCGCGATATGGGCCAGCCGGCGCAACTGATGCTGACCCGCGCCATTGCAGGCTGGAAGCAGGTGCTGCCGCTGATGCGCAAGGGCGATGTCTGGGAATTGGCTATCCCGGCCAGCGCCGGCTACGGCGCGTCCGGTTCTGCCAGTGGCAAGGTGCCGGCCAATGCCAACCTGTTCTTCACGATCGAGGTGCTGGGTTTTGTGAAGCCCAAGCTCGGCAGCGGATTATAGGGCGGGTAGGGGCACGCATTGCGTGACCCGCAGCCCGATCCATGGTAACCCGCTGTCTCTCCCTTATCCTGTGCAATGCGGAGCGTTGATATGACCGGCCGCCTGAAGAATGCCGCCTCCCTGATCGCCCTGACCCTGGCGCTGGCCGCCCCGGCCGGTGCGCAGCAGGCGCCGGCAGCGCCGCCGGCGGGGGGCGTCAATGATGTGCTGTCGATGCCGCGTGTCGATCCGCAATTGCAGTATCTGGTGGAAAATCAGAAGAAGCCCGGCTGGCAGGTTACGCCGTCCGGCCTGCAATATCGCGTCGTCCGCCGTGTGGCCGGCAATCCGCCGCGCCCGCTGCTGTCGGACGAGGTGACGGTGAATTACCGGGGCGTGCTGATCGACGGCAAGGAATTCGACAGTTCCTACGGTCGGGGCCGTCCCGCCACCTTCCCCGTGAACCGGCTGGTGCGCGGCTGGCAGGAAGCGTTGGTCATGATGCGGGTGGGGGAGCAGTGGGAACTGGCCGTGCCTGGCAATCTGGGCTATGGCCTGCGCGGGCAGCCCGATGGCGGCATCCCGCCCAATGCGACCCTGTTGTTCACGGTTGAACTGCTGGGCATCCGCAAGCCGGACACCACCAATCTACTGGCCAAGCCCGGTACCATTCGCTGACCAACCCACGTTTACGAAAATTGCGTGCCCCACAGGGGATGCGATTTGTGGTATGGATGCGCCGGGCGTTGCAGCGCCTGGGACAAGGTGTGCGACGCGGAACCCAATGACCGACCAGCTCGTTTTGAAAGAAAAACTCGCGGCTCTGAAGACAGAGCATCGCGACATGGATGATGTCATCCAGCGGCTGACGGAGCAGTTCCCCGTTGACCAGCTTCAGATCCAGCGTCTGAAGAAGCGCAAGCTTCTGCTGAAGGACATGATTGCCCGTCTGGAAAGCCAGCTGGTGCCCGACATCATCGCCTGATCCCGCCTGACCGGCGCTCAAGGCCACAGAAAAATGTCATAGAAAAAGGCCGCAACGGTTTCCGCTGCGGCCTTTGTCATTGTCGGAAGGGGGCGTTGTTTACTCGCCCTGTTCCGTATGATGGTCCGGTTGCACCGCGTGATCGTCGGTGCCGGGATGTTCATGGGCCAGCGGGGACTGCTGATAACGGTTGGAATGGCTGCGCTGTATGGAATTGGCCAGATCCTGGAGTTCCAGGAAATTGTCGGCCTGACGGCGCAATTCGTCAGCAACCATCGGCGGGGTGGACCGCACCGTGCTGATCACCGTGACGCGCACGCCCTTGCGCTGCACCGCCTCCACCAGCCGGCGGAAATCACCATCGCCGGAGAACAGCAGAATATGATCGACATGGTCCGCCATCTCCATCACGTCGATGGCGAGTTCGATATCCATATTGCCTTTGATCTTGCGCCGGCCCGACGCATCGGTGAATTCCTTGGTCGGCTTGGTGACCATGGTGTAGCCGTTATAGTCCAGCCAGTCGACCAGCGGACGGATCGGCGAATATTCCTGATCTTCGACCAGGGCGGTGTAGTAGAAGGCGCGTATCAGCCGGCCTTCAGCAGCGAAAAGTTCCAGCAATCGCTTGTAATCGATGTCGAAACCCAGGGATCGCGCCGCTGCATACAGATTGGCGCCATCGATGAACATTGCCAGCCGTTCTTGCTGGTAAAATATCTTGCGTGCCATTGCTTCCTCTAATCACGTTGTCAAAAATGGTTTACCCCGGAATATTTGCACCGGACGCCCAACCGGGAAGGGCAAGCCGGGTACCGTGCCGCCATTGCCCCAATCTAAGGTGCCTGGACCACACGGTAGGTGACGGATGATTTCCGGCACGGTATGCCATCACATGGTTGGCAGCAAGCGCCGTAACACTGCATCTATCGAGATAGGGTGTGGCCCTTGCGATTTCCAGGAAAACACCCGTGATTTTCATTGCCGTCGGCTCCAATCTCCATGTTCCCGGTCTGGGCAAACCCCTGGATATCTGCCGAAAGGCCTTGGCCCGGCTCGACTCCATGGGAATCGCGGTCGCGGCCCTGTCGCGCTTTTACGAAACAGCGCCTGTGCCGGTTTCTGACCAGCCCTGGTTCGTGAATGCCGTGGCGCGGGTCGGGTGTGATCTGAACGCTGCCACCCTGCTGGATCGCCTGCATCAGGTGGAACAGGAATTCGGGCGGGTTCGGCGTGAGCGAAACGAGG
Source organism: Niveispirillum sp. (assembly GCA_016463045.1). GTDB lineage: Bacteria > Pseudomonadota > Alphaproteobacteria > Azospirillales > Azospirillaceae > Niveispirillum. The sequence continues at coordinate 4,747 of JAEMSB010000087.1, read as the reverse complement.
CGCGGGTGCTGGATCTCGATCTGATCGATTACAAGCGTATGGTTGATGCCGGCCCGCCCATTCTGCCGCACCCGCGTATGGTGGATCGTGCCTTTGTCCTTCTACCCTTGGCTGATGTGGCGCCAGATTGGACCCATCCCGCCGACGGTCGCGGCATCGGTGATCTGATCGCCGCTTTGCCCCCGGATCAGGCCATCCGGCCGCTGTCGGGGCTGGAATGATTTCCGCGAAGGGCGGGCGTCCTTGCAATGCGGAATGCAGCCCCCTATAAATCAAAGCTTATCCGTCGCTGGAGAGTATCTGGATATGGCCCGCGTTACCGTTGAAGATTGCGTCCTGAAGATTCCGAACCGTTTCGAACTGGTGATGATGGCTGCCCAGCGCGCCCGTGACATCGCGTCCGGTTCGCCCCTGTCGATCGACCGGGACAATGACAAGAACCCCGTCGTCGCATTGCGCGAGATCGCGGACGAGACGGTGGTGCTGGATCACCTCAAGAACAGCCTGATCAAGGGTCACCAGCGCGTGCCGGAGCAGGATGAGCCCGAGGAAGAAATTGTCGAGCTGATGGCCGGCGAGACCGCCTGGGGTGCCGATGCCGCCCGGGCCGAGGCCGAGGACGAGCTTGGCGGGGAGATGGACTTCTCCGAAGGTGATGTCGGCTCGGCCGATCTGGCCGACGAGGACATGTAAAGCCAACGGGATCGTGCAAATGGAAGGCCCGTGTTGGCGCGATAAGACCCGGATTGGCGGTGTAGCATGAGCCGCCAGACCAAGATCATCCGCCAGTACGAGCTGGTTGAGCGCGTGATGGGGTACGACCCTAACGCCGATGAAGATGCGCTCAACCGCGCCTACGTCTTCACGATGAAGGCGCATGGCTCGCAGACGCGGGCCAGTGGCGATCCCTATTATGTCCACCCGATCTGGGTGGCCTGGCTGTTGACGGAGCTGAAGCTCGACGCCAACAGCATCATCACGGCACTGCTGCACGACACGGTCGAAGACACCCTGACGACGCTGGAGGAAATCCAGCGTCTGTTCGGGCCAGAGGTCGCGCGTCTGGTCGATGGCGTGACCAAGCTGTCACGCATCGAGCTGCAGAATATCGGTGAACAGAGCGAAAGCACCAAGCAGGCGGAAAACTTCCGCAAGCTGGTGCTGGCCATGTCGGAGGATATCCGCGTCCTTCTGGTCAAGCTGGCCGACCGCCTGCACAATATGGGCACGATCCAGTTCCTGAAACCGGAAAAGCGCCGCCGTATCGCGCGCGAGACGCTGGAAATTTACGTCCCGCTGGCCGAACGTATCGGTATCCAGCGCTGGAAGGACGAGCTGGAAGATCTGGCGTTCAAGGAATTGAACCCGGACGCCTATGACAGCATCCGCATCCGCCTCGATGATCTGCAATCCACGGGCAAGGCCCGCGTTGATCGCATCATCGAGGAATTGGACAAGACTGTCCGTTTCAACAACGAATCGGCCGTCGCCAATGCGGAGATCTATGGGCGCCTGAAATCGCCCTATTCGATCTGGCGCAAGATGCACGCCAAGAATGTGGCGTTCGAACAGCTTTCCGACGTGATGGCCTTCCGCATCGTGGTCGATACGCTGGGCGAATGCTATCAGGCGCTGGGTATCATCCATGCCCGCTACCCGGTCGTGCCGGGGCGGTTCAAGGATTACATCTCCACGCCCAAGCCCAACGGCTATCAATCGATCCACACCACTGTCATCGGCCCGGAAAAGCAGCGCATCGAGGTGCAGATCCGCACCCGCGACATGCATGAAGTGGCCGATATGGGCGTCGCCGCCCACTGGTCCTACAAGCAGGGCGCGCCTGAGGCGGCGCAGCCCAAGACCGAGGGGCGGCAATATCGCTGGCTGCGCGAACTGCTGGATATTCTGGAGCATGCGACGCGGCCGGAAGAGTTCCTGGAACATACCAAGCTGGAGCTGTTCCAGGATCAGGTCTTCTGCTTTACGCCCAAGGGCGACCTGATCGCCCTGCCGCGCGGCGCCACGCCCGTCGATTTCGCCTATGCCGTCCACAGCCAGGTGGGCGACACCTGTGTCGGTGCCAAGATCAATGGCCGCATGCAGCCGCTGCGCAGCCATTTGCAGAATGGCGACCAGGTGGAGGTGCTGACCTCGAAAAATTCCTCGCCCTCGCCGGACTGGGAAAACTTCGTCATCACGGGCAAGGCCCGCGCCCGAATCCGCCGGTTCATCCGCACCCAGCAGCGGGGCGAGCATATCAAGCTTGGCCGCGGCCTGATGGAGCGGCTGTTCAAGCAGGAAGGCTATGAATATTCAGAAAAGGCCTTCGACGGCGTTCTGAAAATTTATCAGCAGCCCAGCGTTGACGACCTGCTGGCCGCCATCGGCGCTGGTACCGAGGGCCAGCGCGACGTCTTCAACTCCATCTTCCCCGGTCACCGCAACGTCAATCCCGTTGTGGCGGATGAGAAGGTGGTGGCCATCGCCACCAAGCCGAAGCCGGCCACGAGGGGCAAGGGCACCACGCCGCTGGCCATCCGGGGTCTGATCCCCGGTATGGCGGTTCATTATGCCCGCTGCTGCCACCCGATCGTGGGTGACCGCATCGTCGGTATCGTCACCACGGGCAAGGGTGTGACCATCCATACGATCGACTGTGAGACGCTGGAAAGCTTCCATGACAGTCCGGAACGCTGGATCGACGTCTCCTGGGACCCGGATGCCGACACGCCCAACGATCTGGTGGGGCGCCTGTCTGTGGTGGTGGCGAATGAGACGGGCGCGCTGGGTACCTTGTCCACGGTCATCGGCAAGAATGGCGGAAACATCACGAACCTGAAGATCACCAACCGCACGAACGACTATTTCGAGATGCTGATCGATGTAGACGTGAAGGACGTCAAGCATCTGACCAACATCATGGCGGCGTTGCGGGCCACTCCGGTGATCCATTCGGTCGAACGTGGCCGCTGACGGTCCATCTGGGGACCGGGAAGGAACCATAGGGTATCATGTTCAGGCGGCGTGAACCGTTGACCCCGGCGGGGCGCTTGCGGCGGCTGCTCTGGCCCTCCATGGGGCTGGTGCGGTCCGGGCGCTATGTCGCCTATCGGATCGCCCGCATCCAGGGGTCGCCGCATGCCATCGCGCTGGGGATCGCTTTGGGCGTGGCGCTGGCCATGACGCCGCTGCTGGGCCTGCATTTCCCCATCGCCTTCCTGCTGGCCTGGGTCACCCGCGCCTCCATCATGGGCGCCATGGTGGGCACCATCACGGCCAACCCCTGGACGTTCCCTGCCATCTGGTATTCCAGCTACCGGCTGGGCTGTTCGCTGCTGGGCATGGCGCCGGGGCATGATGATAAGGCGCACCTGACCCTGACCTTCCTGATCGACCATCCCTGGCAGGTGTTCGCGCCCATGCTGGCCGGTGGCGCCGTGATGGGGGTTGCGGCGGGCATCATCGCATACGTGATTGCCAAGCCTCTGATCCGGTTCTATCAGGAAAAGCGGCGGGATCGGCGTCGGGCCGGTCGTGTGCTTGTGGGCAAGGGTATTTGAGGGTGGAATGATGGGTGCCAAGCCGTTGCGTCTGGGCGTGAATATCGACCATGTGGCCACCGTGCGGAATGCGCGCGGCGGGGACAATCCCTGTCCGGTGCGCGCTGCCCTTCTGGCCGTCCATGCAGGTGCCGACGGCATCACCGCCCATCTGCGCGAAGATCGCCGTCATATAAGGGACGAGGATATCGACCGGCTGATGGCCGAGCTATACAAGCCGCTGAACCTGGAAATGGCCGCGACGGAGGAGATGCTGGCCATCGCCCTGCGCCACCGTCCCCATGCCGTCTGTCTGGTTCCCGAAAAGCGGGAGGAACGCACGACGGAGGGCGGGCTGGATGTCATTGGCAACCGCGCGCATCTGAAGCCCTATGTCGCGCGTCTGGCCGATGCCGGCATCCGCGTCTCCATCTTCATCGGGGCGGATGTGGATCAGCTGGATGCTGCGCGCGACCTGGGTGCCCCCGTGGTCGAGCTGCACACAGGCGCCTATGCCGATGCCGCCAAGGGCCCGGCCCGCGAAGCCGAACTGGCCCGTCTGGTCAAGGGCGCGGCGCATGCCGCCGCCATCGGTCTGGAATGCCATGCCGGTCACGGCCTGAGCTTTGACAATGTCGGCCCCGTTGCCGCCATCCAATCGGTCGTGGAGCTGAATATCGGGCATTTCATGATGGGTGAGGCGATGTTCATCGGTCTGCCCGCCACCATCGCTGAAATGCGCGCCCGCATGGATGCGGGCCGCCGCGCGGGGGCTGCATGATCCTGGGCATCGGTAGCGATCTGGTCGACATCCGCCGCATCCAGGCCAGCCTGGATCGTTTCGGCGACCGTTTCGCTGCCCGTGTCTTCACCGATGCCGAGCGGGCCCGTGCCGATGCGACGGGCAATGCCACCGTCCGCGCCGCCACCTATGCCAAGCGTTTCGCGGCCAAGGAGGCGGCGACCAAGGCACTGGGCACCGGCTATGCGGAGGGTGTGCATTTCAAGGATATCGAGGTCATCTCTGACGGCAAGGCCCGCCCGACCCTGAGCCTGTCCGGCGGCGCGCTTGATCGCCTGCTCGCCATGGTCCCCGCCGGCATGGCCCCCCGCATCGATCTGTCGATGACGGACGAGCTGCCCTATGCCCAGGCTTTCGTCGTCATTTCGGCCCAACCGGCGGGGATGTGACGCATGAACCCACGCCG
>JAEMSB010000558.1:254-3074 GCA_016463045.1 Niveispirillum sp. | reverse complement strand
CCTGCCGGCAGGCGGCGGACGCGACCCGTTTGCGCACAGCAAGGCGGTCCGGGTGGCGCGGGTGGCCCTTCCGGCGGTGGCTTGTGTGGTGCTGCTGACCATCTTCATCTGGCCGCTGTTCGGCGGATCGTCGGACAAGTCGAAGCCGGGACCGGCGCAGGGCGATCTGGAACTGACCCAGGCCCGCTATCTGGGCACCGACAAGGGCGACCAGCCCTTTGAGATTCGCGCCGAACGCGCCGCACAGCAGGGCGGCGGCCGTTCCACCGTCGACCTGACGGTGCCGCAGGCCGATATCACGCTGAAGCGCGGTGCCTGGCTGTCCATGGCGGCGGCCAAGGGTGCCTATGATCAGGACAAGCAGGTTTTGTCCCTGCAAGGCCCGGTCAGCTTCTATCACGGCTCAGGCTATGAGTTGCGCACGCAAGAGGCCATACTGGACGTGAAGAAGGGTATCGCCTGGGGCAACAGGCCCGTGGAGGGCCAGGGGCCGATGGGAACGGTGGAGGCCGGTGGCTTCCGCGTATTGCAGGATGGCGATGTGCTGGTCTTCACCGGCCATGCACGGCTGCGGGCCTTTGGGGCGGGGTCGGGCCAGACGGCCCAAACGAATGACAAGCCGGGGGCAACGGCACCATGAAGTCTGTGATGCGCGTGAATATCGGGTGGGGCCGCCGTCTGGCACCGTTGGCGCTGGGTCTGGCGCTGGCTGCCGGCACCGGTCTCGCGCAGCAGGCACCGGTATCGGACGCGTCCGCCACCACCACCCCCTCGCTGGAGATCGGCGGATCAAAGCCGATCGAGGTCGATGCCCCGGCTGGGTTCGAATATCACGACAAGTTGCAGGTCGCCATCGCGCGCGGCGGGGCCACGGCCACGCAGGGCGACATGGTCCTGACCGCCGACACGCTGGCCGCCTATTTCCGCAAGACCAAGGATGGCGGGAACGAGGTCTATCGCCTGCTGGCCGAAGGCAATGTGCAGCTGAAGAATACCGACCGCACCGCCCATGGCTCCCGCGCCATCTATGACCTGGACAAGTCGGTGGCGGTGCTGACGGGTGAGGGCCTGCGCCTGACCACCCCGACGGAGACGGTGACGGCCCGCGACAGTCTGGAATATTGGCGTGAGCAGGAACTGGCGGTCGCACGGGGCGACGCACTGGCCGCCCGTCCGCAGGACCGTATCCGCGCCGACCGTCTGGTGGCGCTGCTGTCGCGCGATGCCGGCGACAAGCTGGGCCTGTCGCGCGTCGATGCCGATGGCGGCGTGGTCATCACCACCAAGACGGAAACGGCGCGCGGCGACAAGGGCACTTATGACCTGGATAGCGAGCGTGCGCTGCTGACTGGCAATGTCCGTGTCACGCGCGGCCAGAATCAGCTGAACGGCCCTGCGGCAGAGGTTGACCTGAAGTCCGGTGTCAGCCGTATTCTATCCCGTACGCCGGGTGCCACCCCGCAAGCGACCGCCCCTGTCACGGGCGAGCGTGTAAAGGGTCTGTTCATTCCTAACCGGCAGGGCGAGGGCGGCGTGCCGCAGCAGCCCAGCCCGCCCGCCAACCCGAAGGGGAGCGAGAAGCCATGACCCAGCCAACCCAGGACAAGTCCGCGACCGGCCCGCGTCTGGTCACCGACAATACGGGCCTTGTGGCATCGCGCATCGGCAAGGCCTATAAAAGCCGGCCCGTCCTGCGCGACATCTCGCTGTCGGTGAACCGGGGCGAGGCGGTGGGGCTTCTGGGTCCCAACGGGGCCGGCAAGACCACCTGCTTTTACATCATCACCGGCCTGATCCTGCCTGACCATGGCAGCATCACGCTGGACGGGGTGGATGTCACCTCCCTGCCCATGTATCGCCGCGCCCGGCTGGGCATCGGCTATCTGCCGCAGGAAGCCAGCATTTTCCGGGGCCTGAGCGTGGAGAACAACATCCGCGCGGTTCTGGAGGTGGTGGAACCCGACCGCGATATCCGCGAACAGCGGCTGGACGAACTGCTGGCCGAGTTCTCCATCACGCATCTGCGCCGTACGCCGGCCCTGGCCCTGTCGGGTGGTGAGCGGCGACGCGCGGAAATCGCCCGCGCGCTGGCCAGCCAGCCGCATTTCATCCTGCTGGACGAACCGTTCGCGGGCGTGGACCCCATCGCCGTGAACGAGATCCGCGAGTTGGTCAGCCATCTGCGCGAACGCGGCATCGGCGTGCTGATCACCGATCATAATGTGCGCGAGACGCTGGATATCGTGGACCGCGCCTATATCCTGCATGACGGCGTCGTCCTGATGCAGGGCACCCCGTCGGAGATCGTGGCCCACAAGGATGTGCGCCGCGTCTATCTGGGCGAACGGTTCAGCCTGTAGCCACCGTCGCCAGATGGCCGTAAGGGGACGGGGCCGTAATGGCGCGGACCCAATTCGCTGCAGAAATCAATGGAATAATTTTCAGGCACGCCGGGCCTAACTGTTGCGGGCACGCGTCTTGCATCGTACCTTGGGCCTCGCTGGGGACAGCCGACGGGGGTATGCCAGCCGAGTGGCCGTCAGGGATGATGGCAGCGGCGTTTCAAGGATCACCACCGTCGGGCCTTTGAACCGGCATTGGTGCAACCGGCAGATATAAGCCCGTCAGAACAGGTTTCCCGGCAAGAATGGCGCTTCAGCAACGGCTCGATATACGCCAGGCACAGTCGCTGGTGATGACGCCGCAGCTTCAGCAGGCGATCAAGCTTCTTCAGCTGTCGAACCTGGAGCTGGCCGACTATGTGGACCAAGAGCTGGAACGCAATCCGCTGCTGGAGCGTGACGACGGCAACGGCTGGAA
>JAEMSB010000558.1:0-244 GCA_016463045.1 Niveispirillum sp. | reverse complement strand
CCCACCACCGGCGTGGACCGGGAGGAAGCGCCGCCGCCCGTGAATGAAAGCCGGGTTGCCGACACGGTAGAACTGGCCACGTCCGACCGGATGGCCGGTTCCAACGATGCCCCGCTCGATACCGATTTCGAAAATGTCTACACCAACAGTTCCGCCGCCGACATGGACAGTGCGGGACTGGGGTCGGGCGAACAGTTTGGCGACTGGTCATCCCGGTCGGGCGGATTCGATGATGATGGCGAGG
>JAEMSB010000557.1 GCA_016463045.1 Niveispirillum sp. | reverse complement strand
AGGCCACGAACACCAGGATCATGGCGATAACGAACGCCAGCAGACCCAGAAGTTCCGCCGCGGCGAAACCGATGAACAGGCGACCCTGCTGGCCGTCAGCGGCACCCGGATTGCGCAGCGCGCCTTCGAGGAATGCGCTGAACACGTTGCCCACACCGAGGGCGGCGATGCCCGCACCGATGGCGGCCAGGCCAGCACCGAGCAGCTTTGCGGCTTCTGCGTCCATGGTATAAACTCCTTCTTTAGAATAATGATGATGTTGACGAAATTACGGAAATCTTAGTGCAGGTTCTCGGCATCGTTGAGATAGACCGAGGTCAGCAGCGCGAACACATAGGCCTGGATCACGGCGACCAGCATTTCCAGCGCGCTGATGCCGATCATCAGGATGAAGCTGGCGGTGCCGACGGTCAGGCCCAGGGCTGGCGACGCATTGGCGCTGTTGATGACGAAGCCCGCAAGCACCTTCAGCAGGACGTGGCCAGCGGTCATCGCGACGAACAGTCGCAGGCCCAGGCTGAACGGACGCACCATGAAGGAGACGAGTTCGATAAGGAAGAGCGGCCCTACCATCAACGCAGGCGTGCCGTGCGGAATGAAGAGCGAGAAGAAATGGAAGCCATGCTTGGCAAAGCCGACGATCAGGACGATCGAGAAGCTCATGATCGCCAGCACGCCGGTGGCGGTAAAATGACTGGTAAAGGTGAAGGGGTGAAGCCCGACCAGACCCAGCGGCAGCAGACCAAGCAGGTTGGCCAGCAGGATGAACATGAACAGCGAGAAGACGTATGGAATATATTTCTTGCCGCCTTCACCCACGTTGGCGATCAGCAGGTTCTTGATGAAGCCGGTCATATATTCGACCGCCATCTGCCAGCGACCGGGGACCAGTTCGCGCTTCATGCCGCCGATCACGAAGATCCACAGCACCACAGCAGCCAGCACCATGTAGAGGGCGCTGTTGGTGAAGGCGATGTTGAAGCCGCCGAGCGACAGATGATCCGTACCGAACAGGGGTTCGATCGCAAATTGATGCATCGGATCGATTTTGCCGGATTCTGCCACGCTGGACCCCTGTTACGTCTAAACCGTCGGACTAAGAATAAAGCGTCCCTTATTCCGGGGGACGCTTCGTCGTCGTCAATCTGATGATGTTCCTGAACGCCGCCACGATGCCAAGACCGAGGAAAACGAGCAGGAGCCATGGGGATGTGCCAAACAGCCGGTCGAGAACCCAGCCGATCAACGCACCGCCGACAAGACCGCCGATCAGTTCCGCAAGAACCCGGTTGCCGAGGCGAGACCCATCGTCCGCCTGCTGCTCCACAGCCCCCTGCCTGACCTTTTCGACGGATTCAGCACGCGCAATTCGCTCTTCCAGAGACGTGATGCGCGCGTCCTCCCCCGCCGGGTCCTGTCCGGGTCCATCCGCAACCATGATCATCCTCCATCGGGGTTTGACCCCATATGGCAGGCGGCATGGCGCTTGCGGCTGCACCCGTCAAGGCGCGGCCCGTTTAGAAAGGCGATTGCGGATAGTCAACCATGGTTGGGCAGAGATTGCCCCACCCGGACGAAGGAATGAGAAAAGTCCGCCAGAGCGGGATTTTCAGCCCGCGGTTGCGCAGTAAGAGGGCAGCGCGATCGCGCCTGCGCCCTTGGTCTGCCACGCGCCAGCGCCGATGCGATAGGCCTGGCCGGTCTTGACCCGGCTGCTGAGTGTCTGGCAGCCGGTGGCGGCGGCGACATCCTGCACCGTGACGCCGCGCTGGCTGGCCAGTTGGGTATAGGCGGCGCGGCGCTTGATATTGATCGATTCGACTTCGGCGCGGACATCGGCCCCCACCGTCCCGGCGATGCCGAGATAGCCGTCGGCCTGTTCGCCCACGGTCCCCGCCGCCATCGCGCTGGCGACGGCACCAGTTTGGGCGCGGGCGGGCGCGGTCATCGCAAATCCGGTCGCCAGCGCAACAGCGGCACCGGCGGCGATCAGGAGAATCTTGCGTGTCATTGCGGGAACAACTCCGGGTTATTCTGGATGAGGTCCTGTGCGTCACGTTGCAGGCGCACGACGACCTCCTGCTGTACCTTCACATTCAGGTTGATTTCGATCGGCTTGTCAGGTGCCTTGACCTGAATACAGCCCCCTAGGGCCAGACCGGCGAAACCCGCCATCATGATTGCTTGCTTCTTCATTTGCGCTCCCCGTTTGGCATGTTGTCGCTTTCCGCAGGCTGAACCGCAAGGCTTTCGTTCAATTTGCTCTTCATGTTCGCCTGCATCTGGTCGCCGATACTGTTCTGGATCAGTTGCGACGGGTCGATGAAGGACTGGGCGGTGCCGAGCAGTCCCCGGAACGGCGCAGAAATGCGGACGTTGAACAGGAAAGGCAGGCCGGTGAAGTTGCGCGCCAGCCCCGCCGGTGCGCCGCCCAGCTGGCCGCGATTGACGCCGTTGAACACGACGTTGGTCACCATCTCGCCGTCCAGCGCGCCATCCATCAGGATTGTCAGACATTTATATTGCAGATTTTTGAGCGCGTCGAAGGCCAGCCGCCCCATCGTGCCAAGCTGTTCGTTAGACACCGGGCCGACATAGGACAGCACGCCGGACTGGAGCGCGGGATCGCAGGGAATGGTCGGCAGCACGCCTTCGGGCATCAGCAGCGGGGGCATACCCTGTTGCCGGGCGACCAGCACCCCGCCCGCAATCCGCCCGCCCTGTGCGTTGAAGATCAGCGGCATCAGCCCGTCAAACGTGCCGGTGGCCGAGATATTGTCCAGCTCCATCGCTTGGATGAACGCGCCCGCATCCAGGCCGATGACGCGGAAGGTCAGATAGCGATCGACATCGGCGCTGAAATCCATGGTGGTGGGCAGCAGCACCAGTTGCCCGCCGGAGAAGGGCCAGCCGCCACCCTCGATTCGCACCTTCTGCCCGGCTTCCAGTCGGTAGCGGACCGTGCCGTCGCGCACTTCGACGCCCGGATTGACCGAGGCGATCTTCACCGTCTGACCCGGCGCGGTGACCATGTTGATGAGGTCGGTGAAGCGGATTTCCCCCGACAGGCCCTGCAC
>JAEMSB010000556.1 GCA_016463045.1 Niveispirillum sp. | reverse complement strand
GGCAGGCGGGGTACGGGGCAGGGTGATGGTGAAACGGGTGCCGGCCCCCGGCGCCGTGGACAGCTCCACATCCCCGCCCAAGGCGGCCTGCGCCAGATTATGCACGATATGTAGGCCCAGACCCGTACCGCCACTGCCGCGCCGCGTGGTGAAGAACGGGTCGAAGGCGCGCGCCGCCACCTCCGCCGTCATGCCCACACCATTGTCGCTGACGCTGAACCGCACGGGTTCGTCGCGGCCCTGTACGGGGGCCAGGCGGATGGTGATCACCGGTTCGGCGATGTTGGCAAAGGCATGCACGGCGGCGTTTTGCACCAGATTGGTGATCAGTTGCGCCACCGGCCCCGGCGCCACCAGCATCGTGACGCCATCCGCCAGATCCAGCACCATGCCAATCCGGCTACGCCGCAGCAGCGGTTCCAGGCTGCGCACCGTTTCACGCAGATACTGGCCCAGATCGATCAGCTGCGCATCCTCGCTGGACTGGTCGGCGGCAACCCGCTTGAAACTCTGTACCAGATCGGCGGCACGGGTCAGGTTGGTCAGGACCACATGCATGCCTTCGCGCGTGGTCGTGAGGAATTCTTCCAGATCGCTGCGTTTCAGGGTGCGGCCATCGACCCGTTCCCGCAGTTCCTCGCACTGGCTGCCGATGAAGCTGGCGCCCGTCAGGGCCACGCCCAGCGGCGTGTTGATCTCATGCGCGACACCGGCCACCAGCCCACCCAGGGAGGCCAGCTTCTCCTGTTGCACCAGCCGCGCCTGCGTGGCGCGCAGCTCGGTCAAGGTGGTATCCAGCCGGCGATAGGCCTGGGCATTGGCGATGGCGATGGCCGCACTGGCGGCCAGGGTGCGCAGGATATCCTGTTCGCGCGGGCCATAGGCCCCGGCCCGCCGCGTCTGCACCGTCAGCACGCCCAGAACCTTTTCCGAAAAGGCCAAAGTGCAGAAGGCCAGAGAGGCCATGCGCGCATCCCCGCCTTCCTGCAAGGTGGGGGCGGTTGCCGCCGCCGCCCCGTCCAGCACCAGGACATCAGCGCCATTGCTCAGCGCCTTGACGGTTAGCGAGGTGGGGTGGCTCAGCGGATAACGGGGCAGGTCCGGCTTGTCCACGCCATCCAGCGTGAACAGTACATAGCCCACCTCGTCCGCCGCCTCGTTCAGCAGGGCGATGCCGAACGCATCGGTGGGCAGAAGATCGGCGGCACTCTGCGCCAGGGCGGCATAGACCGCCGCCGGGTCCAGCGTGGCCGTCAGGTCGCGCCCGACATGGCCCAGCCGGCTCAAGGTCGTGGCCGACGCCTCCAGCTCTGCATTGGCGCGGCGCAGGTCGGCGGTGCGCGCATCCACCTTTTCCTGCAAAATCTCGGTATCGATGCGCAGCCGCTGCTGATACCGACCGATCAGCCAGGAAACCAGCGCCACGCCCGCCGACATGGCGACGGCGAAATACAAGAAGGTCTGGATGGTGTTGTCGGCTCGGTGTGCGGCGGCGGCGGCCAGTTCGCGGGCCTGATTGCCATGTTCGCTGACCATGCGGTCCAACTGGCTCTGCACCCGGTTGAACATCTGGCCGAAGGATTCCAGGTACGCGACCGCGCTGGGATAATCCAGATCGACCATGGACCCGACCCAGGTCACGGCGCTGCGATAATCCGACAACTCGTTCAGCATGTCGTTGATGGCGGGGATCTGCTCCGGCCGCGCATCATTGCGGCGATAGGCCTCCATATCGGTGATGACACTGTCCAGCGCGGCGGTGGCATTCTCCAGCTCCGCGCGGACATCAATGCCTTCACGCTCCGCCGCCTTCAGCACCAGGATCCAGTTGAACCGCGCGCTCAACCCCTGCATGCGGTTGCCGATATCGGCCAGCCGTACGCTGGCCTCCATATTGCGCAGGATCAGGGCATTGTCGCCCGACAGTTCTTGCACCGTCTGTCCGCCACGGCTGTACAGGCCGGCCATCAGGATGACGACGACCAGGGTCGGGATCAGCGCGCGCAGGATCGGACCTAGGCGACGGCCCTGCCAACGCAACGTCAGTCCCTGGCGCCGGGTATCAATCATGCTCACCATCTGACCCGCCACCGGGACGGGCTATTCTTCCCCGATCCGGACCCGTCCTGATCCTGCATTCCTTAGTCTTTCATCCATCACACAGCATCATCAAGCAGGATTGCCCAAACTTTGCGGATATTCAACCACATGTACTTACGGCTTGGTCATGGCCGCGCCGGCGCGGGTGCCATTTTGGGCCGCCAGCGCTGCACGGTCAGCACGGGATCGCCGAAGGGCGGGTTGCCCACCCCTTCCAAGCGGTTGGTGAAGACGGTCCCGACGCTGTTGAACCACATCGGCATGCGCGGCAATTCGGTCATCAATTCCTTCTGAAAGCCCAGCCACGCCTCCCGCTGGTCCTCCCGCGTGCATCCGGCGCGGTCGATCTGCGCAATCGCATGGTCCAGGCTGGGGGTGCGGTTCCCGGCAAAGTTCAGGCCCTGCATGCCATTCTCTGCCGACGGAATGCTGCCGGACAAGAAATAGAGCGGCATGGAGGGGGAGTTGGCGACATAGGTGATGCTGCTCAACACCATATCGAACTTGCGGGCCCGGAAGGTGCCGATAATGTCCGTCTCTTCCTTCAGCGTGATGGCAAATCCGGCGGCGCGCCAGGCGGCGGCCAGTGCTTGCCCTACGCTGCGGTCGCCGGCGCGATAGGATACGGTCATTTCCAGCGGCTGTCCGGCGGCATTGCGGCGCTGCCCGGCCTTGTCCCGGCGCCATCCCGCCATGTCCAGCAGATAGGCCGCCCGCACCGGGTCATGGCCATAGCGCGGGAACCCCGCCGTATAGGCCGGCAGACCCGGATGCAGATACCCCGGCGCCACCAGCGAGGTGCCCAGCGTCAGGTCACGGACCATGGCCTCGCGGTCCAGCGCCAGATACAGCGCCTCGCGCACCTGCCGGTCGCCCAGGGCCGGATGATCGAAATTGGGGGTCAGCCAGGTCAGGGTGGAGGAGGGCGACCATATCACCTTGAAACTGTCGCGCCGTTCCTTGGTGAACCGGATCAGCGC
>JAEMSB010000555.1:1249-3085 GCA_016463045.1 Niveispirillum sp. | reverse complement strand
GGCGTTCGAGACGGTGGATGGCGGGGTGTTCGAGGATGTGACCGTCAGCAACATCGCCATGCGCGGCATTGTCGATGCGCCGATCTTCCTGCGTCTGGGTAAGCGCATGCGGGGGCCAGCGGGGGTGCCCGTGGGCAGCCTGAAGCGCATCCTGATCCAGAATGTGGTCAGTTCCAGCGCCACCATCCTGCCGTCGGTCGTGGCGGGCCTGACGGAAAAGCCCATCGAGGATCTGCGCATCGCCGAATGCTATTTCCATCATGTCGGCGGCGCGCCGGCTTCCATGGCGCAGATCAATCCGCCGGAGGCCGAAATGGCCTATCCGGAAGCCACCATGTTCGGCGATCTGCCGGCCACGGGTTTCTTCATCCGTCATGCGCGGCGGGTGGAGATGACCAATGTCGAGATCGCGGTGGAGGCGCCCGACCCGCGTCCGGCCATCCGGCTGGAGGATGTGAAGGACGCCGATTTCTTCCGCTTGCGCGTGCCCCGTGCCGCCCCTGCCTTCGCGTTGAAGGATGTCGTCGATTTCCGCAGCACGGGTGCCCGTTGGCTACCCGACCGGATCAATGACGGCCCGATCAACGGTACCTTCTAATCCCGAGGTCTCTTGATATGAGCAGTTTTGCCGGGCGCTTTTCGGGGCGCAATGCGATCATTACCGGGGGCGCGTCCGGCCTTGGGCTGGCGGTTGCCCGCCGTATCCGGGCGGAAGGGGGTCAGGTCGCCCTCTGGGACCTAAATGCCGATGCCCTGGCTGCCGCCGATGTGGATGCAGCCCACACTGTGGCCGTGGATGTCGCCGATGCCGCACAAGTGGCCGTCGCCACGCTTTCCAGTGTGGCGGCGCTGGGCCATGTCGATATCCTGATCTGCTCCGCTGGGATCACCGGGGCCACAGCGCCGGTTCAGGATTTCCCGCTGGATAGCTGGTACCGTACCATCGCCATCAACCTGCATGGCGTCTTCCATTGCTGCCGCGCCGTGGTGCCGCACATGCTGACGCGTGGTTATGGCCGCATCGTCAATATCGCGTCCGTCGCCGGCAAGGAGGGCAACCCCAACGCCTCTGCCTATTCGGCATCAAAGGCCGGGGTGATCGGTTTTACCAAATCCTTGGGCAAGGAACTGGCCACCAAGGGCGTGATCGCCAACAGCCTGACGCCCGCCACCTTTGAAAGCCCGATCCTGGATCAGCTGCCGTCAAGTCAGGTGGAGTATATGCGCTCCCGCATCCCCATGGGCCGGCTGGGCATGGTGGAGGAAAGCGCCGCTATGGTCTGTTTCATGGCATCGCAGGAATGCAGCTTCACCACCGCTGCCACCTTCGATACCTCGGGCGGTAGAACCACATTCTAATTTTTTCACCATAATCTAAGATCAAAATTCAGAATGTGAGAAATTTGCCGTATAAATCACCAGGCGGGACGCCATCAGCGTACCTTATGCCAAGGCACCACAGAGGCGTTCAGCCCGATAAGGTGAAATGGGAGGATAATCAGGCATGGTTGGCAATCCGTTGCTGGGCGTTCTTTTCCACTGGTTGGGCGGTCTTGCCTCGGCCAGCTTTTATGTCCCCTACCGCGCGGTCCGGCGCTGGTCGTGGGAGATTTACTGGCTGACCGGCGGCATCGTTTCCTGGCTGCTGGCCCCGTGGTTCTTTGCGTCGGTGCAGACCAATGATCTGCTGGGTGTGCTGTCGGCAACACCGACCCCGACCCTGGTCTGGCCTGTTATCTTCGGCATGCTTTGGGGCTTTGGTGGTCTGACCTATGGCTTGACCATGCGCTATCTGGGCCTGTCGCTGGGCATGGCGGTGGTGCTGGGTCTGTGCAC
>JAEMSB010000555.1:0-1239 GCA_016463045.1 Niveispirillum sp. | reverse complement strand
CAGGGGGATTTCAAGGCCAAGCTGATCGATACGGCGGGTGGCAATGTCATCCTGCTGGGGCTGGCCGTCACCTTTGCCGGCATCGTCGTCGTCGCCCTGGCGGGAGCGCGCAAGGATGCGGCCCTGTCGGAGGAGCAGAAGAAAGCGGCGGTGGCGGAGTTCGACTTTGTGAAGGGCGTTGCGGTTGCCACCTTCTCCGGCATCATGTCCTCCTGCTTTGCCTTCGGGCTGGCGGCGGGGGAACCGGTGAAAGCGCTGTCGGCGGCGGCGGGTCCGGGCCCGCTCTGGACCGGTCTTCCCATCCTTTGCCTGGTGATGTTTGGTGGCCTGATCACCAATGCCGTCTGGTGCGGCATCCTGATCAACCGCAACAAAAGCGCGGGTGAGTGGGTTGGCCGGACCAAGGACGCAGGCGAGCGTCCGCCGCTGGCCGCCAACTTCATCCTGTGCGCCATCGCGGGTGCCGCCTGGTACTTCCAGTTCTTCTTCTACACGATGGGTGAAAGCCAGATGGGGGCCTATGGCTTCTCCTCCTGGACCCTGCATATGGCCTCCATCATCATTTTCGGTACGCTCTGGGGCTTTGCCTTCAAGGAATGGAAGGATGCGCGACCGGGTGTGCGGCTGATGGTTTGGTCGGGGGTCGGCCTGCTGGTGCTGGCCACCATCATCATCGGTTACGGCAATCAGATGGCGGGGTGAGGATGATGCGCCGGTTTCTGCTGTCCACCGCCCTGTCCGTTGCACTGCTGTCGCCGCTGGCGGTACGGGCGGCGGAACCGGCGACCTATACCAACCCCATCCTTTATGCCGACTATTCCGATCCGGATCTGATCCGGGTCGGGGATGAGTATGTGATGGTGGCGTCCAGCTTCCATTTCTCGCCCGGCATTCCCGTGCTGAAATCCCGTGATCTGGTGCATTGGACAATCGTGGGCCATGTCCTGCCCAAGCTGCCCTTCGCGCCTGACTATGACATGCCGGGTCCGTTCCAACTGGACGACACCAAGTCCAAACCGGTGGGTGGCACCCGCTATGCCAGCGGCGTCTGGGCGCCGTCCATCCGCCACCATAATGGTCTGTTCCATGTCTATTGGGCGACCCCGGATGAGGGCGTGTTCATGGCCACGGCGGAAAAGCCGGAAGGTCCCTGGACCACGCCGGTCCAGGTGATCGCCAAGCCGAAGTTGGAAGACCCTTGCCCTTTCTGGGACGATGACGGCAGCGCCTGGCTGGTCC
>JAEMSB010000086.1 GCA_016463045.1 Niveispirillum sp. | reverse complement strand
GTGGCGCAGGTTATGGCCGAAATACTCCATGAACCCGTCCAGATGGGTCAGCGCGACCTCCACCCGGATCAAACGGCCTTCACGCGGCATAACGGCATTCCCCCTTGCTATTCGGTTTCGGGCAGGGATTTGCCGTCAACCTGAACATCCTCCAAAGCGATGCCACCCTTGCCGTCGAATCGCACAGCGACATCGACCCGCACCTTGGCATCACGCAGCAGCGCCTCCAGCCGGACCGCCCGTTCCTGCGACTGGTAAATACGCAATTCCTGCCCCGGATTGGCCAACGGATAGCGACAGGCCGACAGGACATCCGGCGTGCAGACCGGCAGGGCCGTGAAGCCGGGCCGGCCATCGGCCCCGCCCGGCGTCAGGCAGACACAGTCCTCGGCGGATGAGCGTCCCGGCGGCAGCCCGGCAATATCCAGCCGCGCCAGCAGGTAATGGCCGCGCAGCAGATCGCGCGGATCAAAACCGGCCAGCCGGACCCGCATCACCGGGTCATCGGCGCGCAGCAGGGGCAGCGACAGGGCCCATCCCGTCAGGATGACAGTCGGCAGAAGCAACAGGGCCGCGCGCAGCAACGCCTCCTTGCGCATCATGTCGCCTCCCCGGCGCGTTTTGCCTCACCCCATTCCATGACCCGCCGTGCGGCAAAGGCCAGCCCCAGCAGCACGAGGCCGGCCAGGACCAGCCCGAAGCCGGTGGCCAGCAATCCGCCCGTGGCATCCAGATAGGCGACAAAGACCCGTACCGCGATCAATGCGACGGCCAGGCGGAACCAGCCCGGCCGTTCCGTCAGCAAGGCCAGCCGCGCCAGCGCAATCCAATAGAGGCAGAACAGCACCCCCGTCACAATGGCGGCCAGGGTGCCATCCAGCAGGAAAGGCAGCACCGACAGCGGTGGCGCCAAGGCCAGCAGGATACCGAAGGCCAGCCGCACCCCCGTTCGGTCACCCGGCGACAAGGCATGGGCAGCGGCGACGGCCACCATGCCCACGGCCCCGCCAATACCGGCATCCCACATCACATCGGGTTCCGGTACCCCGTCGATCAGGGGACGCAGCACCAGCAGCAGGATGGTCAGCCCGCCGATCAGCGCGGCCACCGCCACCTGCCCCAGATGGCGGGCCCAGACCGGCGGCGCAGGCCGGGGCGCCAGCCGGGCCAGATAAAGCAGCGCCAGGAACAGGATCAGGATGCTGGCTGACAGGCGTCTGTCATGCAGCCAATCCCAATGGTCGGACAGCAGGGCACCGGCCAAGGTAAAAAGGCCCAGGACCCAGACCCAGCGGTTCAGCCCACCGCGTGCCAAGGCCAGCGTGAAGGGGGTGGACAGTAGCAGCCATCCCCCCATCAGGCCGGTGGCGCTGCCCTGCAACTGAAAACTCTGTCCGATATGCGCGATCAGGGCCAAGGTGGACAGAGACAGCAGCAGCACCCCGCCTTCCACCCGAACGGACGGCGCGGTGCGCCCCGCCCAATGCCAGACAAGAGCGCCCAGGACCAGATTGATCAGGATATGCAGGCCCAGGCGCGGGCCAATGGGGATGGCGTCCCAGTTGGCGGCAATGATGGCGATGATGCCGACACCGATGGTGAAGGCCCCCAGCACCGCCATGGCCAGCGCCAGCTTCGGCTTGCCGCGGCTGGCCTCGAACGCGGCGATGCGGTCGGCCTGATCATCGCTGATCAACCCTTCGCGCCGCCAATCGGCCAGCTTTGCCTCCAGACCATACACCCAGCCCATGCCGTCTTTCCCATCCTGGCCGCGCACAGGGTGGCGGAAACCGCCACCCTGTACAAGCAGATCAGTCCGGCAGCCGCGGCAGCAAGATCAACGCCGCCAACCCCACCGCCTGCACCAAAGCCACCGCCAGGGTCAGGGCTGGCAGGCCCAGGGTGATGAACGGGGCCAGCAGGGCGGTGCCCACGGACGAAATGCCGGTGATGAACAGGATCACCAGGGCCGAGGCGCGATCATCATCGCCACGCCCCGCCATGATGGCCCGCAGGAAACCCGGCGGCCCGCGCAGGCCCAGCCCGATATTCATGGGCGCGAACAGCACCGATAGCATCCAGACCGGCCCACCGCCCGTCCAACCGAAGATCAGCAGCAGGATGCCCGACAGAAAGGCCATGGCCGTGCCAATGCTAATCATGCGTTCGATCCCGAACCGACGTGCCAGCCCGCCGGCAAGGTTGGCGGTGACGGCGAACAGGGTGACGCCGATGGCCTGCATCACCACGAAATCCCCCATGCCGCCCCCCATGCCGGTGGTGATGGTGACGGGCGCGCCGAATACAAAGATCAGCAGCCCACCCAGTACCGCGCCATGCGACAGACCATAGCGCAGGAAGATCGGATCGCGCAGCAAGCGGCCATAGGAACCACCCTGCCGCTTCTCCACCCGTCCGCCCGGCAGAATACCCAGACCCGCCGTCAGGCAGGCCAGCACCAGCAGGGCCGCCAGCGCAATGGCCAGGAACGGCGCCTGCCACCCGGCCCAGGCGATCAAGGCCGCACCGGCCAGCGGGGCGGCACCCGGCGCAATGGCCTCGATCGAGCCCAGCAGCGCCAGGGCGCGCATGGCCCCGACCTCATCAAACAGGCGGCGGATGATGCCGGGGGCGAAGACGGCGGGGGCGGACCCGGCCAGACCCTGCCCGGCACGCAGCGCGATCAGCACATCCAGATCGGTGACCAACACCGACAGGCCCGACAGGATGCCGAACGCCGCCATGGCACCCAGCAGCAGGAAACGCCGGTCGAACCGTGCCGCCAGCGTGCCGAACAGCAGCATGCCCGCCATGGCACCAGCCACATAGGCGGCGATCACCAACTGCGCACGCGCCGCATCACCCCCCGGCCAGCCGGCCAGCAGCGGCAGCGCCGGCAGGACCAGATCAATCCCCGCCAACCCCAGAAGCGTTCCCATCACCAGCAAGGCGCAGATCAGTATCCGCGTCATAACCCAATTCCTTCTCTCCCAACGCCCCTGCCATATAAATCCTATATCGGATTAGTTCCGATAGAACATAATCCGAACCGCAGGCATGCATGCCGATCAACCGAGTGCCACGATAGAGATTGATTGCAAATTGTGCGATCTCAGGTCAGAAAACAGGCATGCAATGCACAGGATTTACCCATGCCGCGTCATCTGCTGGTCCGTCATGAATCCCGCCATCCGCATCTGGCCGCCCATGTGAAGGCGGGTCTGGGGGCGGCGGTGACCATCGCGGCGGCGGGCTGGCTGGCCGGAGTGACGCATCTGCCGCTGCTGCTGGCGCCGTTCGGGGCCAGCGCCGTCCTGTTGTTCGCACAGGCCGCAAGCCCGCTGGCCCAGCCGGTGAATGTCATCGGCGGCTATCTGCTGGCCGGTCTGGTCACCCTGCTGGCCCATATGGCCCTGCCCGCCGACTGGTGGGTGGTGGGGCTGACGGTGGGGGCCGCCATCACCCTGATGTCGCTGGCCCGCCTGACCCATCCACCAGCGGGCGCCATGCCCGTGGTGGTGGCGGGATCGACCACCATGCCGGCCCTGGAACTGCTGGCCATCGCGGTGGCCGGAGCGGCGGTCATGACCATCTATGCGGCCCTGCATCACCGTCTGCCGCCGCGTTTCGACTATCCCAAGCGTCCCGCCCCTGTAGTGAGCTGAGACAGTTTGCCGGGTCGCACCCTGTCCATCAGACAGTGGCCCAATCCATGCAGCAAACCCCTGTTATGTCCGATGTCTTATGCTATGGTAGCGCCCCTTCCGGCCCTTGGCCGGGGGATTGGAAGAACATTGTCGTCCCCTTTCGGGGGACCTAGCCGACCGGAACCAGGATGAAGATCATCATCGAACGTGCCGCCCTGCTTCGCTCCCTCGGGCATGTGCAGAGCATTGTCGAACGGCGCAATACCATTCCGGTCCTGTCCAATGTCCTGTTGAACGCGGCCAATGGCGAACTGTCGCTGACCGCCACCGACATGGACCTGGAGATTGTGGAAAGCGTGCCGGCGGAAATCGCCACGCCCGGTTCGGCAACCGCCCCCGCCCACACCCTGTACGACATCGCCCGCAAGCTGCCCGATGGCAGCCAGGTGGAGCTGGATGCGACGGGCGATGTGCTGACCCTGCGGTCGGGCCGGTCGCATTTCAAGCTGGGCACCCTGCCCATTGATGATTTCCCGCAGATGGCCCAGGGCGATCTGGCCCACAGCTTCACCCTGACGGTGAGCGAGCTGAAGGCCCTGATCGACCGCACCAAGTTCGCCATCAGCACCGAGGAAACCCGGTACTATCTGAACGGCATCTATGTTCATGCGACCAAGCCGAAGGGCGGCGACGCCCCGGCCCTGCGCGCCGTGGCCACCGACGGTCACCGTCTGGCCCGCGTGGAAGTGCCGCTGCCCGAAGGCGCGTCCGCCATCCCCGGCGTGATCGTGCCGCGCAAGACCGTTCTGGAAGTGCGCAAGCTTCTGGACGAGGTCGCGGGCAGCATCGATGTGCAACTGTCAGAAACCAAGGTCCGCTTCGCCTTCGACAATGTCGTGCTGACCAGCAAGCTGATCGACGGCACCTTCCCGGATTATGAGCGCGTGATCCCCGCCGGCAATGACAAGGTGCTGGAGGTCAATTCCAAGTCCTTCGCCGCCGCCGTCGACCGCGTCGCCACCATTTCGACCGAGAAGTCGCGTGCCGTGAAGCTGTCGCTGGGTCGTGACCTGCTGACCCTGTCCGCCAGCTCCGCCGATGCCGGTTCGGCCACGGAAGAGCTGGAAATCGCCTATGACAACACGCCCTTGGAGATCGGCTTCAACAGCCGCTACCTGCTGGACATTACCGGCCAGATCGAAAGCGGCACTGCGCGTTTCCAGATGGCCGATGGCGGCTCCCCCACCATCGTCCGCGACGCCCAGGACGCCACGGCACTCTATGTGCTGATGCCGATGCGCGTGTGAGGGTGGGGGTGGTTTGAGTTTGTGAAGCGCCCTGGCCGGGAGACTGGCCAGGGCGTTTTGCTTAGGGCTTGTGTCACAGCCAAACCTGACGGCGCTTGGCCAGTCGCGCCAGAATTGACATCGAACGCCACCATGTCACACTTAGAAAATGTGACACGCCGAGGTGCGCCATGCCGTCCCCTTCTTATGCCAACCTGACAATTGCCCCAAATGGGCGCGTGGTGATTCCGTCGGGGATGCGCGCAGCACTTGGCATTCCTGATGGGGGCCGCGTCGTGGCCCGGCTTGTTGATGGCGCAGTCGTCCTTGAACCGATTGCCTTGGCGGTCAGGCGGGCACAGGATTATGTAAGGTCGTTCGTGCCCGAAGGCTTGAGCCTTGCTGACGAGGTCATTGCCGAGCGCCGGGCCGCCGCTGACCATGAATGACCCTGTCTTGGATTGCTCGGCCTTGCTGGCTTTACTGCTGCGGGAGCCAGGTGCGGAGAAGGTTGAGGCTGTGCTGCCCAATGCCTGCATGTCATCCGTAAACGCGGCGGAAGCGCTGGCGAAGATGACGGAATGGGGCATCACGCTGGAGAATGCGCAAAACACCGTCAGCGGATTGGGGATCGAAATCGTCAATTTCGACATCGAGCAGGCTGCACTTTCAGCGGGCCTGCGTAAACAGACCCGTCATGTCGGGCTGTCGCTGGGTGACCGGGCCTGCCTTGCTCTGGCCCTGCACCGGAATGCACCAACAATGACAACGGACAAGGCTTGGCTGCGTCTGGACGGTACGGGGTTGCCCGACATCATCTGCATTCGCGGCGTGTCATCCTGATGAACCCCACCCTGGCCGTCACCCGCCTAACGGTGACCCGGTTCCGATCCTATGCCAGCGCGCGGCTTGAATGCGATGCGCGGCCTGTCGTGCTGACGGGGGAGAATGGGGCCGGCAAGACCAATATCCTGGAGGCCGTCAGCTTCCTGGCCCCCGGTCGTGGCATGCGTCGGGCCAAATTGTCGGAGATTGAGCGCATCGGCGACAGTTCGGCGGCGGAATGGACCGGTGGGCCGGGTTGGGCCATCGCCGCAACCGTCGCCACCCCCACCGGCCCGGTGGAGATCGGTACCGGCCGTGACCCAGCGGGTGGGGAAAGCGAACGCCGTCTGGTCCATATCGATGGACGCCCCGCCAAGGGCCAAATCGCACTGGCAGAGCATGTCTCCGTCGTCTGGCTGACGCCGCAGATGGACCGGCTGTTCCTGGAAGGGGCGGCGGGGCGGCGGCGGTTTCTGGACCGGTTGGTCTTTGGGTTTGACAGCGGCCATGCCGGGCGCCTGACCAAATACGAAAACGCCCTGCGGGAACGTGCCCGCATCCTGCGCGACGGCCCCGTCGATCCCGCCTGGCTGTCCAGCCTGGAAAGCCAGATGGCAGAAACCGGCATCGCGGTGGCGGCGGCACGGGCCGACATGGCGGCAAGGCTGGAAGCGGCGGCGGCGCAGGGGGTTGGCCCCTTCCCCGCCCCTGGCATCGCGATCATTGGGGCCGTCGATGCGCTGCTGGCCGGTCGCCCGGCGCTGGACGCCGAGGAAGGCTTCCGCAAGGCCCTAGCCGATGGGCGGCGGGCCGATGCAGCGGCGGGTGGGGCCATCATTGGCCCGCACCGGTCGGACCTTTCCGTAACCTACCGTGCCAAGGATATGCCCGCCGAACTGGGCAGTACGGGGGAGCAGAAGGCCCTGCTGATCGCCATCGTGCTGGCCAATGCCCGTCTGATGCGGGCAGAGACTGGAACCGCCCCGCTGCTGCTGCTGGATGAGGTGGCGGCCCATCTGGATGAAGGCCGACGGCAGGCGCTTTTCGATGAGATTCTGGCCACCGGCAGCCAAGCCTGGATGACCGGTACCGATGCCGGTATCTTCCGCCCACTGGGAGCGTCCGCCACCCATGTTACGGTTGCACAATCGCGATTGTGCCATGCGGAATTTTAGGCGTCCGCCTGCGCTTTTACCCCTGTTTTCCGGCTCTTTCTGTTACACTCCGGCACCATGACGAACACCGATCACAACCCCACCGCCGCCCTGTCCGTTTCCGCTGCCGCAGAGGAATATGGGGCCAGTTCCATCAAGGTGCTGAAGGGCCTGGACGCCGTCCGTAAACGCCCCGGCATGTATATCGGCGACACCGATGACGGCTCCGGCCTGCACCACATGGTGTATGAGGTGGTGGACAACGCCATCGATGAGGCGCTGGCCGGCCATGCCGACCGCGTGGATGTGCGCCTGAACGCCGATGGCTCCGTGACGGTGCGCGACAATGGTCGCGGCATCCCTGTGGATATCCACAAGGAAGAGGGCGTGTCGGCGGCAGAGGTCATCATGACCCAGTTGCATGCCGGCGGTAAGTTCGACCAGAACAGCTACAAGGTGTCCGGCGGCCTGCATGGCGTGGGCGTGTCGGTGGTGAACGCCCTGTCAGAGGTGCTGGACCTGCGCATCTGGCGCCAGGGCCGGGTCTGGGAAATGCGCTTCGCCCATGGCGATGCCGTGGCGCCGCTGGCCGATGTCGGCGCCGCCCCCATCGTCCAGCAGGGCAAGCGCGCCGGGGAGGCGCTGACCGGCACGGAGGTGACCTTCCTGCCGTCCAAGGCCACCTTCACCAAGACCGAGTTTGATTTCCAAACCCTTGAACACCGCCTGCGTGAGCTGGCGTTCCTCAATTCCGGCGTGCTGATCATCTTCACCGATGCGCGCGGGGTGGAGCCGAAGTCGGTTGAGCTGTTCTATGAGGGTGGGCTGGAGGCGTTCGTCGCCTATCTCGATCGGTCCAAGACGGCCCTGCACAAGCCCGGCATCTATGCCAAGGGTGAACGCGCCACAGAGGCCGGTATTCCCGTCGGTGTGGAAGTGTCGCTGCAATGGAACGACAGCTATCACGAGACGACTCTGTGCTTCACCAACAACATCCCGCAGCGTGATGGCGGCACCCATCTGGCCGGCTTCCGCGCCGCCCTGACCCGCACCGTCAACAAGTACGCGGAAGAAAGCGGCATCCTGAAGAAGGAGAAGGTGGCGCTGTCGGGCGATGATATGCGCGAGGGCCTGACCTGCATCATCTCCGTCAAGGTGCCGGACCCGAAATTCTCCAGCCAGACCAAGGACAAGCTGGTCTCGTCCGAAGTGGGCCCCGTGGTTCAGGCAATCTGCGCCGACGCCCTGTCCTCCTGGTTTGAGGAACATCCCGCCGACGCCCGCAAGATCGTGGGCAAGGTGGTGGAAGCTGCCGCCGCGCGTGAGGCCGCCCGCAAGGCCCGCGAACTGACCCGCCGCAAGGGGGCCCTGGACATGGCCAGCCTGCCCGGCAAGCTGGCCGATTGTCAGGAACGCGATCCGGCCCTGTCCGAACTGTTCATCGTGGAGGGTGATTCGGCCGGCGGTTCCGCCAAGCAGGGCCGTTCGCGCCAGAATCAGGCCATCCTGCCCCTGCGCGGCAAGATCCTGAATGTGGAACGCGCCCGCTTTGACAAGATGCTGTCCTCTGCCGAAATCGGCACCCTGATCGCCGCCCTGGGCACCGGTATCGGGCGGGACGAGTTCAACATCGAGAAGACGCGGTATCACAAGATCATCATCATGACGGACGCCGATGTCGACGGCGCCCATATCCGCACCCTGCTGCTGACCTTCTTCTATCGGCAGATGCCGGAGATCATCGAGAAGGGCTATCTCTACATCGCGCAGCCGCCGCTGTATCGCGTGAAGCGCGGGACGGCCAAGGAACGGTATCTGAAGGATGACCGCGCGCTGGAAGATTACCTGATCAACCAGGGCACGGATGATGTGTTCCTGGTCGGGGCCGACAGTTCCGCCAAGGGTGGGGACGATCTGCGTGGTCTGGTCGAGCAGGCCCGCGCCGCGAAGGCCGCCATCCAGGCCCTGGCCCGCAAGGCCGGCAACCGCGATGTCGTGGAACAGGCCGCCATCATCGGTGCTTTGTCCTCCAAGCTGCTGGACGATGCGCCGCGCGCCGCCGAACTGGCCGGCATTGTTGCCGACCGTCTGAACGTGCTGGCGCGTGACCGTGCGCTGGCCGCCGGTGATGCCATGGCCGTGGATGCCACCCCCGCCGCCATTGGCGGCTGGCAGGGTACGGCGGACCAGGATGGTCTGGTCCTGTCGCGCACCCGTCGCGGCGTGACCCATCGCCATGTGCTGGATGCCGACCTGCTGAAGAGCGTGGAGGCACGCCGCCTGGACGCCATGTTCGACCACCTGTCGGCCACCTACACCGTTGCCGGCACCCTGCGCCACCGTGTGAAGGATCTGCGCCATGTCACGGGTCCGTCCTCGCTGTTCGAGGGCGTGATTGACCAGGGCCGCCACGGCCTGACCATTCAGCGCTATAAGGGTCTGGGCGAAATGAACCCCGAACAGCTCTGGGAAACCACGCTGGACCCCAATATCCGCTCGCTTTTGCAGGTCAAGGTCAGCCATGCCGACGACGCCGAGGATGTGTTCAGCACCCTGATGGGCGACGTGGTCGAACCCCGCCGCGCCTTCATTCAGGAAAACGCCCTGAAGGTTGCGAACCTGGACGTATGATGATGAAAGGGCGGGGCTGGCAACATCCCCGCCCTTCAGTTTTCTGCTGCTGCTCTTCCGTCCCCTGGCCACTCACCGACCATGCTGTCCCTGCTCTATCGCTGGTTCCGCTCTCCCCGGTCACGCCTGCATGAGGTGACCCTGGGCCGGCGCCTGGGCACGCTGGTGCTGTGGGTGGCCGCCGTCTGTGCGGCCCATGTCATCGCCATGATGGTGCTGGAAGGGATGGCTCTGCGCGATGCGCTGTGGCTGACCGCTACGACCATCGTCACCGTCGGCTATGGCGATCTGTTCGCCAAGACCGATGCCGGGCGGCTGGCCACGGTCGGCTTCATGTATATTGGCGGGATTTTTGTGGTGGCCAGCCTGGTGTCGGCCCTGGTCGACTGGCGCATGGATCAACAGGAACGCAAGGCAAACGGGACCTGGGGGTGGAAATTGACGAACCATCTGCTGTTGATCGGTGAACCCAGCGGCGACGCGGTCCAGCATCTCTGCCGGCTGGTCGATCAGGTCCGCGCGCATGAGGATTGGCGCGATACGTCTGTCCTACTTCTGACCCGCGCCTTTGAGACAACCCGCCTGCCGACCGTACTGGCCGACCGTGGGGTTGTGCATGTTACGGGCAGTGCGGCTAACGCCACAGCGCTTGCCCATGCCGGGCCTGACCGTGCCCGCACCTCCCTGGTCTTTTCCAGCTCCGAAACCGACCGAGAGGCGACGGCCCGCGTGCTGGATACCGTCCTGCGCCTGCGGGAAGCGGGACAGACAACCGCCATCGTGGCCGAATGTGTGGATGTGGCCGACTATGACCGCTTGGTGCGCCTGGGCGCGGCGCGGCCGATCCGCGTCATGCATGGCTATCCGGAGGTCGCGGCCCGCGCCATTGTCAGCCCCGGATCGGAAGCGCTGATCGAACAGCTCTTCACGGCAGAGGGCGATGAATGCCGCCGGATCGACCTTCCACGGATGTGGGAAGGAACCTGGCTGGATCTGCTGACCCGTATCGCCGGGGCCGGTATCGGCACCCCCATCGGCTATCTCTGCGCCGATACCGGTGCCGTCCTGGCCAATCCGGTGGGGCGCAGCATCCGGGCCAAGGCGCTGTTTCTGATCGTCGGTGATGATCGACAGGTCAATGCCGCGCGGGACACGGTGCGTACCTTGTTCGGTTAGGCCGGGACCGCGACCGGCAGCAGACCGCCGCCAGGGCCGTTGAAGCTGAACCGCTGCGCCAGTTCCACGATCCGCGCGAACAGGTCCTTCACGCCCGGCGCGTCCAGATCAAGCCCCGCGATCTTAGCACGTTCCAGCAGCAGGGCGTGGAATCGGGGGCCGCCCTGCGCCAGGGCCGCCCCCATGTCGGTGATGATCGCGGCCTCACGCGTCTGCTCCATCTCCGTACTGGTAAAGCCCAGCCAGATGGCCAGACCAATGGCCAGAGCCCTCTCGTCGCGCTGTTCATCCGTCAACGCCATGGCGTTCACCTGTGTCTTCAACAATTGATAGACATTGAGGAAGCGCTTCATCCGGCGCGGCACGCCACCCAGCAGCGGGGCAATCGCCGCAATCTCCGTCCGGTCAATGGCCGACAGGGGCGACAGGACAAGGGTCTGCGGGCCGGGTGCCGGTCGCACGGGCGCCGGTTGCGCGGGTGCCGGCTGCGGGTCTGGTTGCGGGTCTGGTTGCGGGCGGACAGGCTCATCGTCAGGGGCTGCCGTTTCCAGCACATCCTCATCCTCGGACAGCCCCGGTACATCCTCGTCCGTCTCGTCCACCTGTGGTCCCTTCGGTGCTGGTTTGGGGGCGGGTCCTGAATCC
>JAEMSB010000085.1:8628-11373 GCA_016463045.1 Niveispirillum sp. | reverse complement strand
GTCTGCACGAACAGCTTGGCGAAAGCCGGATGGGCGACATCGGCAGCCTGCGGACAGAGCGCCAGTTCCAGATAGGATGTGACGTCCAGATGGCGTGCATGGGGGCCTTCGTTGGTGAGGGTGACCCGGCGCACTTCCGCGTCATCCTCCGCCGAGATCAGGATGTCCAACCCGGTGATCAATGTCCCGTCATGCCGGATGAATTCCGCCCGATCTTCATGGAAAGTCACGTCATAACTGTCAGGATCCACACCGCACGGGTGATAGGCCGCCGACCAGAGCCTGCCATCATCAAGATCGCGCAGGAAGATGCCGGCGCCGTGGTTGTCGCAGGTCGGGTCCTCCCGCCAGCGGGTCAGGGCGATGGCACCGCGCCGTGTCTGGCCCGCCCCGGCCACCGTCACCATCGTCGTCATCCGCCCGTTGGACAGCAGAAGGGTTGCCGGGGCCGCCTGGTGCGGGTGGGTGAAATGCCGGTCGGCCAGCGGTTCGCTGGCCGGGCCGGTGATGCGCGCATCCGGTCCGGCTGCCCAGTGATGGGTGACCGGCACCTCCGCAGGCATCCGCTCCTGCAACAGCAGTTCGGTCGCCCGTACCATAGGTTCGGCATGGAAGCGCGCCCGCATGATCCCGTTCAGCAGGGTATTGGCAATCGCGACGATACCCATCCCTTGGTGATGGGCCATATAGGCCTGAACCAGCGCCATCCCCTGTCCCTTGGGCAGGCGCGCCGGGGTGAAATCCAGGGCCTCGAAATATCCGTAATCCCCGCGGGCCCCTATCATCAGCAGCCGATGCAGATTACCAGCCGCCGCAGACGGATCGACCATGGCGGCCAGCATCGTGGCATAAGGCGCAATGACGGTTTCCGCAGACAGGCCGCGCTTGAGCCCCAAACTGGGAACGCCGAAATTGGAGTATTGATAGGTCAGGTCAAGGTCGCGGGCATTATAGGCGGACTCCGACATGCCCCATGGCACGCCCAGACGCGCCGCATAGATGATCTGACGATGCACAATCAGCCGGCTGGTCTGTTCCAGCAGACTACCGCCCGGCGCGCGCATCACCAGGGCCGGCATCAGATATTCGAACATTGATCCGGACCAGGAGATCAGTGCCGCCCCATGGTTGGCAGGCACGACCGTGCGCCCCAGGCGGAACCAGTGGCGGGCCGGTACATCCCCCTTGGCGATGGCGATAAAGCTGGCCAGCCGCGCCTCGGACGCCAGAAGGTCGTAGCAGCTTGAGTCCGGGACATTTTCGTTCAACAAATGTCCGATGGACAGAAGCTGGCGCTCACTGTCGAACAGGAAGGTAAAATCCATCGTGGCGACTAAGGCCCGTGCCCTCCGGGCCAACGCCTCCAGACGAGGGGAGAGGTCGTCGTCCTGCTGTTCATCACGATGATGGGAATGGATACAGTCAAGAGACGCCCCGGCCCAATAGGCGGCATCCGCGCCCAGTGACGCCAGCGCCGGTGCCGTCATCAAGGTTGCGATCTGCTCTGCCCGCTTGGTCAGGTTGGACATGATGGTGTCCGGATCGCCTTCGCGTGACTGCTGGCGGATGACACTGGCCAGCGTGTCCAACGCCTGATCCAGGCGACCGCCGGCCTCGCTCTGCCCAGACGTGGGCCGGATATCCCGCACCAGGGCCAGTGTATCGGCCACCCCTTGCACCCGCATGGCATCAGGACAGAGGCCGGTGCGCCACATATCGCAACTGTTCGCCAACGCGATCAGATGTCCGGCCAGATTGCCACTGTCCACGGACGAGACATATTTCGGGTCCAGGGGGCGCAAATCCGCCGTGGCATACCAGTTCAGGAAATGCCCGCGATACCGCTCCAGCCGGTCCATGCTGCCCATGGTCGCTTCCAGCCGGTCCAGGGCATCATGGGTGCCGATCCAGCCGAAATCCCGCGCGGCAACCACCGACAGCAAGTAAAGGCCGATATTGGTGGGCGAGGTCCGGCGTGCCAGCACGGGCACCGGGGTTTCCTGGAAGTTATCGGGCGGCAGCATATTGTCTTCGGCGGTGACAAACCGTTCGAAGTAACGCCATGTGCGGCGCCCGGTCAGACGCAGGATCGTCTGTGCCTGTTCACCCGGATCATCCGCCTCCCGGTCCTGCGTGGGCCGGCTGATTCGTTCGGCAATGAAGGGCGACAACAACCAGGGCAAGGTAAAGGGCAGACAGAGCAGCCAGTTCCAGTCGCCCGCCAGAAGCGCCACCGCAAATCCGGCAACGGCCAGGATCGGTGCGCCGGCCATGCGTTTGAAGCTTCCGACCAGGGTCAGCCGCGGAGCGATCGAGGTCTGCGCCGCGGGAACCCATTGCAGCAGATGCCGGTGGCTGAACCACAGACGCCAGAGCGTGCGCAGGACCGCATCCATCAGCATCCAGGCCTGATGGGCCAGAAAAACAGCCGTCAAGGCAGCGAGAATCACGGCCCGTCGAGCCTCCACCACCAGCGCGCTCAGGTGGCTCGAACGCCGAATGCCCGTTTGGGCCGGCCAAAGGGCGGTGACGATGTGAAACAAGGGCGGCGCCAACAGCAGAACACCACTGAACAGCGTCCACACCAGGCCGGCCGTGAATGGCAAGGCCCATCCCAGCACCAGGGACAGGACCATCAGGGGGGCAACGAGGGTGCGGCGCAGATTGTCCAGTATCTTCCACCGTCCAACGGCCGGCACCAGACCATTCACCCGGCTGGGGTCGGTCGCGGCATAGCCGCGCCCC
>JAEMSB010000085.1:0-8618 GCA_016463045.1 Niveispirillum sp. | reverse complement strand
GCCAGGGCAGCAACTGCCAGTCCCCCCGCGCCCAGCGGTGATGGCGCAAGGCATCCAGCTCATAACGGGTGGGAAAATCCTCCACCAGTTCCACATCGCTGACCAGGGCGGCCCGCGCGAAATTGCCCTCGAACAGGTCATGGCTCAAAACCGTGCCATCCGGGACGCGCCCGGCCAATGCCAGTTCAAAGGCGTCGATGTCATAGATACCCTTGCCGGCATAGGATCCTTCCCCGAACAGATCCTGGTAATGGTCGGAAATGGCGGCAGCATAGGGGTCGATGCCATTCAGGCTGGAAAAGATGCGCTGGAACAGCGATCCGGTCCGCCCGACCGGCAACGAGGGTGTGATCCGGGGCTGCAACAGGCCAAAGCCTTCGACCACCCTGCCCTCCACCGGATCAAAGCGAGGCCGGTTCAGGGGATGCGCCATCTTGCCAATCAGCCGGCGGGCAGCATCGCGTGGCAGGCGTGTGTCGGCGTCCAGGGTCAGGACATAGCGCACCCCGACGGGCACCGACCCCTCCCCCAAATCCAGGAACCCGGTATCGGTCGCACCACGCAGCAGGCGGTTCAACTCATGCAGCTTGCCCCGCTTGCGCTCCCACCCCATCCAGCAGCCTTCGCCCGGACACCAGACACGCCTGCGATGCAGCAACAGGAACCGTGGACCACCGGGGCCCGGTCCATAGCGTGTGTTCAGGCGCGCAATCCCGTCGCGGGCCGCGTTCAACAGGATATCATCGGCGTCCATCTGTTCCGTGGGGGCATCGGTCCAGTCAGACAGCAGTGCGAATTGCAGATCGCCGTCGGGACTGGCGAGGTGGTGCACCTCAAGCTGCGCCACCTGCTCCGCGATGGCACCGGGCGTGGTCAGCAAGGTGGGCACAGCGACCAATGTCCGCAGGTCCGCCGGCACCCCCTCCTTCAACGCCAGACCTGGAAGGGCTGTGGCCCCGATCCCCAGCGACAGGACGCGGTTGAACAGTGCCATGGCGACATCAATGCAGGGGATGAATGATACCAGGCCTAATGTAATCAGGGCCAACGCCCCCACCCCCGTCTCTGCCAGCAGGTGCAGAGCCGCCAGCAATATCAAACCGGCGATCAGGACAATCGACCCGACATAAAGACCAAGACCCATGGACCGCATATACCGGGCAGGCCGCTGCCCCCAGCGTGGGCGGTAACCGATATGACGCTCGAATGCCGGACGTCCGCGCGCCAGCAGGTGATATCCCGGATCGCGGCGGCGCGGATCAGCGGCGGTATCCTGCGTCTGCGCCACCGCCAGAACCTGCCGCGTGACGTCCAGTTCAGACCGGCCGCTGCATCTCGACATATCCTCGATCGCGCTGCGGTACAGGTTGCGGGTCGCAAAATCCATCCTGGGATAATCAGCCACCGTCGCCAAAAGATCATCGACAGGACTCGCCTTTTCAAAAAGCTCCTTCCAATCCACATCGCCGATGCGGCGCAAACTGGTAATGATGTTGCGGACCGTGACATTGGTGCCACCCTGCCGTCGGTGGACGTCGTTGACCATTTCATCCGCCGTCGTGCCCCTTGACGCCAGCCGCCGGTCCAGCCAGACCAGCACCGGGATCGTGTCCGGGTCCTGGTCACGCAGCCGGTGCAGCAGTTGCACCACCATGGCCGGCGGCAAGGCATCGTCCTGCAGCATCTGGATGGCTTTGGCCGAGGCCTCCTCGACCGGTCCGACCCCGGCCAGAAGGGCGTCCGCGATCATATCCGCTTGCTGCCGTGCATCCCGATTGACCAAAGTCTGTACGGCCAGACGTCGTAGATTCTCGATCAACACCATCCGCAACGCGATCGAGACTGCCCAAAGCTCGCCAATTGTCAACGGCTCCACGGACTGGTAGGCGCGCAGGTACCTGACCAGCATGTCGGCGTCGAACCGGCTGTCCGTATGCGCGACGAAGGCCCAGGCCAGGCCGAAGACACGCGGATAGCCTGCAAACGGCCCCGTTGCCAGTTTCGGGAGCTGGCGGTGAAAGCCCGGCGGAAGATCCCGGTCGATTTCCCGAATCTGGCGTTCGACAAGGTGGTAATTATCAACCAGCCATTCCGATGCCGGGGTAATGGTCCTGCCCTCAGCCAAGGCGGACACGGTCTTGCGATAGGCATCCAGGAGTACAGCAGCATTATCGGCCAGACGGACCGCCGACGAGCCAGTCCGCGGCGGCCTTTTGGTCACAGGTTGGGCCGCCGCCAAGGAACGGGCATGCTCCTCCAACCGTTCGATCCCGAAAAGCTCTTCCCGAATGACCTCGACGCCTTGCCAGAAGGCGGGCGACGGCGCTGCGCGCAAGATGTTCATGCTGTCGCCTTTTTAATAAGGTAGGCGGGCCCGGCAGAGCCCGCTTGTCTGTCCCCGGCCTTCGGTACACGGGGCCGCCGCATTGCCCATCTCGGGCCTGCGCCTATGGGCTCTGCCCGACGGATTGATGCACGCTGTAACGGGGAAGGCGCTTCCAGATGGAAACCGATTTAAGGATCCAGAACCTTTCTACCGATCACTTTAAGATTTTATGGCCATAAAGAACCCGCTCGGAATCTACCCATATGTAAAATTGAAACTTAATTTTTTCAGTAAATGATCGAAAATCAAAACAAAAACCACATCCAAACCTGACGGCGGAATAGGTATTCTCCGCTATTTTTTGGATTAGGCAAAGATGCCATGGTCATATATTCCATTGAAGTCATTTTCTGATGACGTGCATTCATCGGAAAATGGTTGCAGGGATACTGCCGCCGCGCGGCGATGTCGCACGAGCCGTGAAGCCGCCGGAAGGCCGTGGCCGCCAGAACCGCCCCCCGGGATCAGACCGAAGAGAGAGACATCAAATGAAGATCGTCATGTTCGAAACCGAAGCATGGCAGGATGTCATCTGCCAATGCCTGACCCCGCTTCACGACCTGCGCTGTTTGCCGACGCCGTTGAGCGAAGAGAATGCCAATTTATTTGCTGATGTGGAGGCAGTCTCGACCTTCATCGACAGCAAGATTGACGCCGCAACACTCAGGCACATGCCGAAGCTGCGCTTGATTGCAACACGGTCGACCGGCCATGACCATATCGACCTGGCCTCATGCCATGCGGCGGGCGTGACGGTCTGCAACGTTCCAAACTATGGCGATCCCACTGTCGCCGAATACACGTTCGCGCTGTTACTGGCATTGCTGCGGCGGGTTCCAGAGGCCGTCACGCGGACGAAGCAAGGTGACTTCTCCCGGACCGGTCTGCGCGGATCTGATCTGGCCGGTAAGGTCCTGGGTGTGGTTGGCGTTGGCCGGATTGGCCAGCGGGTCATTCAGATCGCCAAGGCCTTCGGGATGACCATTCTGGCCTTTGACAGCGCCCCCAACAGGGACCTTGAAACGCAATTCGACATACGTTTCGTCACGCTTAATCAGCTTCTGAAGCGCAGCGACGTGGTCACGCTTCATGTCCCCGGCGGCCCGGGTACGCATGCCTTGATCTGTGAACGCAAGCTGGCGCTGATGAAGCCCGCAGCCATGCTGATCAATACCGCACGCGCCGATATTGTGGATACGGAAGCCTTGATCCGGTCCTTGTCGGAAAACCGGCTCGCCGGTGCTGCCCTGGATGTGTTCAGCCAGGAAACCTGGCTGAAAGACGAGGCAGAGATTTTTCGACCAAATGCTGACCCCAGCTTAGCCAGCCTTCGGATGCTGGCGGCAGACAGGGCGGTTATATCGGCGCCCAACGTCATTGCATCCGCCCATATAGCTTATGACACGCATGAAGCTGTAACCCGCATCCTGAATGTAACCCTATCGAACATCGCCGCCTTCACGGTGGGAAGACCAGAGAATCTGGTCGGGTTGCCGGTCCACAGTAACAGTGAAAACCGGATAAAGAGTAGAGCGGCGTTGACGGGCCAAGCTCAAAACACGCAGTGTTTCGGAGCAGCGATGGGTGTCCTGGTGGACGATGTGCGCCATTACAGTACTGCATTTCTCGACACGCCCGATGCGGCGTGCGTGCACGCCCTTCGCGGGGCACTGCGCCGCACGCGCGCCTGTCTTCTGATGTTCAAACCGCTTTTGCCGGCTGAGGATTGCCGCTGGATCCGTCAAGAGTTGGGACGTCTCACCCGCCAACTGGGCCCGCTGCGCGACCTGGACGTTCTGATGATGCGGCATCCATCAAATGGCGTTGCTGGACCGGCCGTGGCGGAGACGGAAGACCTGAAGGCAGCAGCTTCCTCTGCGCGCGTGGTGGCGGCGGCCACTGCGCAGCGCCGCGCAGGTGCGGCGCGCATTACCATGATGATTGCCGGGTTGGAGGATTGGGTAAGGCGTCAATCATCCGCAGTAATAGATGAGGCGACGTGGGGGCAAATGGTTGACTGGCTGTGGGCAGCGGATGCCCGAGTGAAGAAGGCGGGCGGACATGATATCTATCGCGGCACTAAAGCACGCCATCGGCTACGCCGCCTTATCAGGACACTGCGATACAATTGCGAAGTGCATTCAAGGCTTTTCGGCAGCGACGAGGAAAATAGCTACATCGCTGCCCTTAACCATCTGCATGTTCTGTTGGGCGAGATGAATGACGATGCCGTGGGCGACCGCTTGGTTCACGACCTCGCATGTACAGGGCTCGGAAGCCGGAAGCGCGCCGCTCAGGTCCGCGCCAGAGATCTTCAGGGCGCTTGGGCTGATTTCGAGGGCTTGCAACCGGAATGGACCCTGGACGCTGCCACAAACACGCATCAGCCAACCCCGACCGAACGGCGCGGCCCGGCGACCTAGGGTGCAGCCGCAGGGTACCTGTATTCTATTACCGCACTTGACTGCGGTTGGGGCAGCCCACGTTTGGGGCCTTCACCGGTTTCCGCCGTCTCTGAAACAAGCAGAAAGTGACAAAGCAATATCACTGCCGCGCATCATTGACCTGACAGATTTCTCCTACGGTCCAGCCAGCGCCAGATAAAGCCGGTCAAATCATTGACCAAGATACAGGCCAGGGCGCACCCGATGGCCTCTGCCAATCGTGCTGGGTCTAAAGCCGCAAAGCCGAACAGATCGCGCAGCCACGGAACACCCACAGCCAGAGCCAAGGCTGCCAGAGTGAGAGTGATCACCAGGATCAGCGCCCGGTTGGGCCGGATCAGCACGGTGAAGGCGCTGGCGGTGATCGACCGGTTGGTCAGCACCAGCCCCAGATTGCCGACCACCAGGGTGACAAATGCCATACAGCGGGCCACCTGTTCCCCGTGCGCATCGTGCAGACCCAGCCAGAAGCTGCCCAGTACGGCTAGAAAAACCACCCCCCCCTGCAACAGGCCGCGCAGCAGCAGGGACGCATCGAACAGCGGCGCGTCGGGCGGGCGGGGCGGTCTGGCCATGATGCCGGCTTCTTCCGGCTCCGCCTCGAACACGATGGAGGAAACCGGGTCGATCACCAGTTCAAGAAACACGACATGGACCGGCCCTAACACCATCGGCCAGCCGACCAGCACCGGCAGCAGCGACATGCCGGCGATCGGTACATGCACGGCCAGGATATAGCCGATGGCCTTGCGCAGATTGTCATCAATGCGCCGACCCAGGCGGATGGCGGTCACCAGGCTGGCGAAATTGTCGTCAAGCAGGACCAGCGAGGCGGACTCCCGCGCTACATCCGTGCCGCGCCCGCCCATGGCCACGCCGATATGGGCGGCCTTCAGCGAGGGTGCATCATTCACGCCATCACCGGTCATGGCGACAACCTCCCCCATGGACGCGAACGCCTGCACCAGGCGCAATTTCTGTTCCGGCATGATGCGGGCGAAGACGTTGGTCGTGGCAAGGCGGGCGCGCAGGGCGGTCTCATCCAACCCCTCGATCTCCGCCCCGGTCAGGACGGCGACACCCGGGATGCCGGCCTTTGTGGCGATCATGGCCGCCGTTGCCGGGTGATCGCCGGTAATCATCACCACCCGCACACCACCCTGGATACAGGCCGTCACCGCGGCGGGCACCTCCGGGCGTAGCGGATCGGACAGGCCGACCAGACCGATGAAACGATAGTCAAAGCCGTGCTGCGTCTCGGGCAAGGCGCCGCCGGACCAATCCGCCTGCGCCACCGCCAGAACCCGCAACCCTTGCGACGCCAGCGCGGCCACGGCGTGGCGAAGAGGGGCGATCTCGGTGGGGGATAGGTGGCATAGATCGGCCACCGCCTCCGGTGCGCCTTTCACGGCAACGATGCATGCGGCGGCTTCCCCCATCTGCCAGACCTGCGACATGGCAAGCAGCGACGGGTGCAGCGGATAGCCATGCTTCAGCACCCCGTCAGGATGGAGATGCTCCGTCTGCTGCAGGAACTGTTCACCCAAGTCATGGAAGGCGCGTTCCATCGGGTCGAACGGGTCCGGTCGGCTGGCCAGGATGGCGAACTCGACCAGGGTGTGGAACCGCTCGGGCAGGTCCATACCCGCCCCATCAGGCACGGTCCAATGCTCACCCGCCACGACGAGGGCCGATACCCGCATACGGTTGGCGGTCAGGGTTCCGGTCTTGTCGGTACACAGGACAGTCACAGCCCCCAGCGCCTCGATGGCGGCGGACCGTCGTGTCAGCACCTTGTTCTGCGACATGCGCCAGGCGCCCAGCACCAGGAAAACCGTCAGGACCAGCGGGAATTCCTCCGGCAGGGTCGCCATGGCCATGGTGATGCCAGCCAGGATACCCTTGATCCAGTCGCCATAGCGCAGGCCATGGAACACAGCCAGCAGCACGGACGCCGTCAGTCCCAGCACAGCGAACAGGCGGACCAGTCGCCGTGTCTGTATCTGCAAAGGCGTCGGTGCGCTTTCCACCATGTTCAGCGATTTTCCGATCCGCCCGATCTCTGTTCGCGATCCAGTGGCCACAATGCGGGCTAGGCCGCTGCCGCGCACGACCAAGCTGCCGGACCAGACCAGGGGAGTGTCATCGCCGCCAGGCCGGGCATCCGCGACGTCAGCACCACCGACACGTTTGCGTACCGGAAGTGACTCCCCCGTCAGCAGCGACTCATCCACCTCAAGGGTCGCTGCCTCAATCAGCTGACCATCGGCAGGCACACGGTCACCCTCAACCAGGACCACGATATCGCCAGCAACGATGTCACTGGCCGGCAGGCGGCAGCGAACACCGTCGCGGACCACAAGGGCGGTTGGGCTGGATAGATCCTTTAAGGCCGACAAGGCCTTTTCCGTGCGGCTTTCCTGAACCACGACCAACGCGATGCTCATGACGGCCGCCAGCAGGAGGATCAAGGCCTCAGCCAGATTGCCCAGGAATAGATAGATGACACATGCACCCAGCAGCAGCTGCAGCATCGGCTCCCGCACAGCATCCAACACGATACGCGCCGTGGTCCGTTGCCGTTCCTGTGGCAGGTCGTTGCGGCCATCCCGCGACAGGCGCAACGCCGCCTCAATCGCGCCAAGTCCTTTTTCTTGAGGTGAAGAGCCAATGGCTAACGGTCCGGGGGCGCCAAGCTGCTCCATCGGTCATTTGCCTGCGGGTGGCAGAAAAAGCATGAAACGTGCGAGCGACCGCTTGAAGATCAGCAGATAGGCGACATGACCGCCGACAAGCCACAGGACCAAGTTGCCGAAAAACTCATGCACCTCCCCCAGCGGTCCGTCATCTTCGCGATGTGCTTCCTCAACTTCCTCCCCGTGGGGACCACGATGCTCCCCATCCTCTGCTCTGGTAATCGCTGACAGATCCGGTTGCGGCGTGGAGGCAGCATCGGAAAAGGTGCGGCCAGCGTCCATCACCATCCCGGTGGCAGTGACGGTCACCAGACTAATGGCGATGGCGAAAAGGATGCTGCGGCTTATGGCCGGATGGGTCGTAATGCGGTTTAGGTTCAAACCGGTGAAATGCGGATAGAACCGTTCCAGTCCCAACTGCGGTAACCCCGATGCCGCCAACCCCAGCCTGATAACGAACATAAGGCCGACGCTGTAGCCCAACCAAGCATGGATGTGCCCCCACTCCGACGTCAGATAGGCCAGCAGAACCAGAAGGGCGAGAATCGCATGATAAACCCGAATGTTATGCATGGTCATCTCCCGATGGGTCAGAGGTCGTTCAACTGGCATTGCCCTGTTCGCAGGCTTGCAGTGAAGGCAGGCCGCCAAAAGTCAGTTTTCTCCAAAAATATTTTATGCTTAATCGCATATTCTGCATATGAATATGCGTTGTTTAATAATCAGATAAAATATAATAATATATCATTACGGCTTTTTAATGTTTTTTGTCTAGATTTAATCGAAAAGATTATGTGCGCATAATTCTTCGGCCATAAATATTTGATGTAGACCACTGGTTGTGCCTTATCTAATTTGTACAATCAAAGCCAATCTTAGAAGACATTTGACATTACAAATTGACTCACCCAGAGCTGGTCCCCTATGAGCGGACAGTTTTTGTTCGGCGTTAAGCTTGGTCCTGATCAGTTCACGCAGCCAATCACAGTCTATTCGCCCCTCGCCTGTATGCCTTGTCAGGTGTTTGTCCTGCGAGCCTGGATGGACAATGTGTTCATCGAACGGCTCTGGCGCTCCCTGAAATACGAATGC
>JAEMSB010000554.1 GCA_016463045.1 Niveispirillum sp. | reverse complement strand
GGGTCAGGCTGGCCAGCGTATCGGCGGCGACGGTGGTGCTGGCCCTGTGGCCGGCGGCGGCCAGGGCATGCTTCAACGCGCCGACGATCAGACCCCGGATCAGGGCCTGATCGCGGAACCGCACCTCCGTCTTGGCCGGATGTACGTTCACATCCACGTCATGCGGGTTCAGCGACAAGAACAGGGCAAGCACGGGGTGCCGGTCGCGCGCCAGAAAATCCGCATAGGCCCCACGGACCGCGCCCACCATCAGCCGGTCCTTCACGGGACGGCCATTGACGAACAGATACTGCCCGGCGGCGGTGGGCTTGTTATAGGTGGGCAGGCCGATATGCCCGACCAGCCGCACACCGGCCCGTTCGGCATTCACCGGGATAGCATTCTCTTGGAACTCCCGCCCCAGGACGGCACCCAGGCGGGACAGGCGCGCGGCCTCTTCCTCGCCGCTGTTTGACGTCAGGCGGACGGGCGT
Source organism: Niveispirillum sp. (assembly GCA_016463045.1). GTDB lineage: Bacteria > Pseudomonadota > Alphaproteobacteria > Azospirillales > Azospirillaceae > Niveispirillum. The sequence continues at coordinate 2,619 of JAEMSB010000554.1, read as the reverse complement.
TCGCCCCTCATCCGTCACGGTAAAGGCGACGTGCGGATGGGCCATGGCTAGGCGTTCGACCACGTCGATGGCATGCTGGCTTTCCGTGCGGCTACCCTTCAGGAATTTCAGGCGGGCCGGCGTGGCAAAGAACAGGTCCCGCACCTCCACCCGTGTGCCAAGGCCACCGGGGGCCGGACCGACGGGGTGGACACTGCCGCCTTCCACCAGGATGGCGCTGGCATGATCCGCACTTTCCGTACGGCTGGTGATGGTCAGGCGGCTCACGGCGCCGATGGAGGGTAGGGCCTCTCCGCGAAAGCCCAACGTGCGGATATCGGTCAGGTCGCCATCGGGCAGTTTGGACGTGGCGTGCCGTTCCACCGACAGCGCCAGCTGTTCCGGGTCCATGCCGCACCCATCATCGGCCACCGACAGCAGCGCCTTGCCGCCATCACGCAGGGTGACGTCGATACGCCGGGCCCCGGCATCCAGCGCGTTCTCCACCAGCTCCTTCACGGCGGCGGCAGGACGCTCCACCACCTCACCGGCGGCGATCTGGTTGACGAGATTATCGGGAAGGCGGCGGATGATCGGCATGGGGTGGTGATAGCACCGATTGGGGGTGCACGCCAAGACGGCCACAAGTTATGGCACCTTGAACCCCACGACCTCCCCCAACTGTTCCCGCTTTACCTTAGTCCCCGACAGCCGCGCGCCCGTCAGGTCGGTTTCCTTCAGGTCGGCCAGCAGCAAATTGGCGAACGAAAGATCGGCGCCCGCGAAATTGGCCTTCACCAGCCGCGCGCCCGACAGATTGGCATAACGTAGCCTGGCGCCGGCCAGTTCCGACCGTACGAAGCGGGTGGCGTCGATCTTCAAGAAGCCGAGATTGGCCTCCGACAGGTTGGCATTGCCCAACTGCGCATCGGTCAGGTTGATGCCGCGCAGGTCACACCCCGACAGGTTGGCCCCACGCAGGTCGGCACCCGCCAGATTGCCCACCTGAATCTGCGCCGATGACAGGTCCATGCCATAGAGAATGACCCCCGGCGCGTGCAGGCGGGTCAGGCAGGCATGGGACAGGCTGCCCGCCATGCGCAGGTCATAGCCGGTCAGGTCCAGGGCCAGCCCCGCCTGTCCCGCCGTGCCCACCCATTCGGCATGCAGCTTCAGCATCTCTTCCAGCGGGCGGGGCAGGGCGCCGGCCGGCTTGCCCGCTGGCTTGTCGGTCAGGGCGCCGGCCATGTCGGCACCCGCCATCTCCGTCATCATCAGGACGGCACCGGTCAGCACCGCACCTTTCAGGCTGGCGCCGCGCACATCGGCGCCCGACATGTCGGCCCCTTCCAGGATGGCCCCGTCCAGCGTGGCGTTGCGCAGATTGGCGCGCACCAGCTTGGTCCCGCGCATCACGGCATCCGTGAAGTCCGTATGCTGGGCGATGGCGCCCGACATCTTGGCCTGGGACAGGTTGGCATGGGCCAGTTTGGCACCCTGCATGTCGGCGGGGCTGGCATCGCTTTCCACCACCACCATTTTCAGGCTGCCATCGGCGCCGCGTTCGGCCAGCGACCCGTCACGCAGATCGGCACTGACCAGATTGGCGCCGGTCAGGTCGGCCCCGCGCAGGCTGGCACCGCGCAGATCGACCTTCACCATCGAGGCGCCGGTCAGGTTGGTCTCTCGCAGGTCGGCGGCGAACAGGGTGCAGCAATCCAGATTGGCCCCGGCCATATTGGCGCGGCGCAGGATACAGCCGGTGAGATCGGCATGGGCCAGATCGCGCCCGGCAAGGTTCAGCCCTGTCAGGTCATAATTAGTCAGGACCGCGCGGGCGCCGCCCATGCGGGCATTTCGGAACATCTCATGCCGCTTCAGCAGCGCATCGAGCTGTTCCTGCGTCACCTTGTAAAGCGGTCGCTGTTCGACCAACGCTTCTCTCCCCGACCAGCCTGATTTTGCTCAAGTTGAGACATCATGCGTAGGGTGTTGCAAAGAAATAATGAACACCCGTTGATTTGTGTGGGCTTTACAGCAGCGGTCTTTGGTTGTCACAGGGATACGGTGTCAATCCGTTCCTGTGGCCGACGGATCATCGCCACCAGAGCGTAGGAGATCAGCATCAGCAGATACCAGGACCCGAATTTGGCGAAGGATACCATGGTCCAGCCCTGCTTCTGGCTGGGATAGATCCAGGCACCTGCGAAGGTGCCCAGATTCTCTGCGAACCAGATGAACAGGGCGACCAGCGCGAATCCAACCAGAAGCGGCATACGCCGGTCCACATCCCACACCCGGAAGTAAACCCAGCAGCGCCCGAACAGCAGGGCCGCCAGCGCGAACAGGACCCAGCGCAAATCCCACCAGTAATGATGCAGGAAGAAGTTCGCATAGATGCCGGTGGCCAGCAGAAGCACCGACCATAGCGGCGGATGATGGCTGAACCGGAAATCGAACAACCGCCAGACCCGCGCGATATAGGAACCGACAGCGGCATACATGAAGCCGGTGAACAGCGGCACACCGCCGATGCGCAGATAGCTTTCCTCCGGATAGACCCAGGACCCCACCGCCGTCTTGAAAATCTCCATCCCCGTTCCGACCAGATGGAAGATCAGGATGACCAGCGCCTCCTCC
>JAEMSB010000553.1 GCA_016463045.1 Niveispirillum sp. | reverse complement strand
GGGCATCAGGGCGGGGACCTGGCGGCGGCACTGCGCGCCAAGGCCATCCTGGTCCGGCATTTCAACAAGGCCCGGATCAGCGACTTCCTGCGGATCAGCATCGGGACGGATGGCGAGACGGACAAGTTGTTGACGGCGCTGGGGGAGATTTTGGGGTGAGTCTGTACCCTCACCCTCCCGTTGGCGTCAGCCAACGGGAGGGTGAGGGAACGTCGCCTACATCCCCTGTTTCTGCGACAATTTCCGGGCCGCCGCGATCATGGCGGCGGCCATGGGGGAATGGGGTTCGCGGTCCATCATCACCAGCCCGATCGTGTGTTCGATCACGGGGTCGATCAGGGGAATGGCGGCCAGCTCCGCCGGCAGGCCAAGCGCCTCCATCAACACCGTCGGCATGATGCTGGTCCAGCGGCCCGTGCGGACATGGGCGGCGAGCGCGGTCATGGAATTGCTTTCCACCGCCACCTCTGCCTTCACCCCCACCTGATGCAGGGCGCGGTCGATGATGCGGCGGTTCTGCATGTCGGGTGATAACAGGCAGAGCGGCACCCCCTGCAGCTCCGCCCAGCGTACCTCCGTGCGGCCTGAAAACCGGCTGTCGGGTCCGGTGATCAGGTGATACCGCTCCCGGTACAGCGGGATCTGGATGAAGTTCCCAACCGGTTCGTTGTCCAGATAGGTCAGGCCGGCATCGATGGCCAGATTTTCCACCTGTTCGATGATCTTCTGGGAGTTCGACGCCAGGATCAGGAAATCCACGCCCGGATGCTTGTCGATCACCGCGATGGTCAGTTTCGGCACCATGGCCAGGGCCGTGGGCACGGCGGCCAGCCGGAAATGACCGCAGACCGTCTTGCGCAGCGCCTCGATATCCTGCCGCATGGATCGCCAGTCGCCGACCAGCCGGCGCGACCATTCCAGCAGCCGTTCCCCCTCTGCCGTGAAACCCTGAAACCGCGATCCGCGTACCACCAGGGGTACGCCCAGCATATCCTCCAGATGTTTCACGCCGGCGGAAAGCGTGGGCTGCGACACCCCGGCCTCTTCCGCCGCGCGCCCGAAATGGCGGGCACGGGCCAGCGCCAGGAACAGTTCCAGCTTGTCGATCATGGCCCTGCCTCCCCCGCCTTTTCATGCATGTCGGCATGGATCGGCGGGCTTTGCAAGGGCAGGGGGCCGAAGCGGGAAAGCAGTTCGGGGAAAACCTCCCACATGGGCAGGGGTCTGGCATCGGCGGCAGGCAGCAGGCCGGGGGTCAGGTCCAATCCTGCCAGACGGTCCAGCAGATTGGCATCGCGGGACAGGATATGGATCGGTACGCGGTCGCCCTGACCGCTGGAAATCCAGTCCAGGGCGGGATGGTCACCCAGGATGATGATCAGGGCATCTTCCGGCACCTCCTGCATCACCCAGTCGCCAAGTGCGCGCAGGCTGTAATCCAGTGAGCGGCCATAGGCGGCGGCCATGTCGGTATAGTCGGCGGTCAGGTTATCGCCAGCATAGGCGGACCCGTCGATCAGGCCCTGGCTGTAGGGCTTCCAGGCAGGTAGCGGGCTCCAGGGGGCGTGGCTGCTGGTCAGGACGATTTCCAGATAGAGCGGGCGGGGGCCGGACCAATCCGGCGACAGGCTGGCCAGCATCGCCTGATCCGGCATCGGCGACCAGCCATAGGAAGGGCCGGCATAGGCGAAACTGGCGCGGTTCAGGACCTTGTCAAAGCCCCAGGCCGGCCCCTCCAGCCAGGGCAGGGTCAGGCCCGGCATCGCCGCCTGGGTGCGCCAGCCAGCCCGGTTCAGCGCACAGACCAGACCACAGCGGTTGGACGACAGCACCATGCGCTGGGCCAGGGGCTGATCCTGGCGGATGCCGGCGCGCAGCGTGCCATGGGCCAGCCAGGAGCGTCCGCCGATCACCGGGCTTTCCACCAGACCGGAGCGGATATGAAAACCGGCCTCCGTCAGGGACCGCTGCATCATGCGCAGACGGTCGCCCACCGGACCCGCCTGTCGCGGATCGGTCAGGGCAGACTGGCCATAGGATTCGACCCAGGCCAGGATGAGGGGCCTGCCCCGCAAGGCGGCGAAGATCTGATCATCCGGCAGGGCGGCGGCGGGGTCGTGGGAGAGCGCCTCGGCCATCCCGGCCTCCAGCTGTGCTGCCGCCTGCCATCGCTTGCCCTGGTCCCACAGGACACCGATGGGGCCGTGGGTCAGCGGCTGCATGGTCAGCAGGGTCAGCAGGGTCAGCGGGGCCAGGATGGCGAGTGTCGGCAAGGCTGGCGGCGATGCGCGCAGCATCAGGCCCATCAGCCAGCGACACAGGCAGAGCAGGCCGACCAGGGCCACCAGCAAGACGGCCCCCACCAGCAACCCGCCCGGCCCGCGCGCCATAACATCCCACAAGGCCGGCACCAGGGCCGGGTCGAAGGCCGGCTCGAACAGGCGGCCCGCCGTCAGGATGCTGACCAGATCGGCCAACCGCAGCAGCAGGACCAGCCAGCAGAACACGGCCAGGATCCAGATGGCGCGCGGTCCGGGCCGGCGGGCCAGCAGCAGGGTGGCGGCGAATAGAACCGACAGTTCCAGCAGGGGGCCGCGATGTTCGGGCGTCAGCATCTCGCCCGGTATGGCGGGCAAGCCCAGCAGCAGCGACAGGGCCAGCAGGGCGGCCAGCCCGATCAGCGCATTGCCGCTGCCCTTAAGCGCCATAGCGGTGCAGCCGGGCGCCGTTGGCGCGCAACCAGTCGCGATGTTCGGCCACACCATCGGTCAGGCTGGCGCAGATGGCCCAGAAACGCGCGGAATGGTTCATTTCGCGCAAATGCGCCACCTCATGCGCCACAACATAGTCGAACACCGGGTCGGGCGCCATCACCAGCCGCCAGCAATAGGACAGCCGCCCGTCGGGGGAACAGCTGCCCCAGCGGGAGCGGGTGTCGCGGACGGTAATACCGGTGATGCGGGCGCCCAGGCGGGCGGCCTTTTCCTGTGACCGCGCGGCAAGAAGCCGGCGCGCCTCCGCCTTCAGGAAATCGGCCACGCGGCGGGGCACGAATTCCAACTCTCCGCCGACGCGCAGTTCGTGTGTGCCATCGGGCAGGGT
>JAEMSB010000552.1 GCA_016463045.1 Niveispirillum sp. | reverse complement strand
GACGGGTGCGGTTGAAATCGCCGCCCAGGCCACGGACGGTGATCGACCGGCCTTCGCCATTGTCGCGGTCGATGGACACGCCGGGCAGGCGCTGCAAGCTTTCCGCCAGATTATTGTCGGGGAAGTCGGCAATATCCTCGGCATTGATCGCATCCACCTGCTCAGTGGAGTTGCGTTTCTCGTTCAGGGCGGAACGAAGCGAGGCGCGGAAACCGGTGACAATGATTTCCTCTAGCTCACCACCGGCGGAACCCGAAGCGGCGGGGGCCGATTGGGCCGAGGCAATGCCGGGCATGATCAGCCCGGCAACAGCCAGGGCCAGGATGGAGCAGCCGCCCAGGCCGCGTGTCAGGTTCTGCTTCACACTCATCTTCCTCTACCTCCCCTTATCTGACGCTGGTGTTCCCGGTCTGTCATGCCGGTTGCCAGTCGCCCCACATGTTTGATCTGTCGAATGTCACCAGATCGGCTGTCGACAACAGGCGCCGGCTGCGGCTGGCACTGCCGCTGCCCGGTCCCTGGCTGCCATACTCGAAAAGTCGCGCCTCGCCAGGTGTCAGCTCCGTACGGGTGCCGTCGCGCGTGTAGCCCATGGAGGTCCAGCCATCGGGATGGATATGCGCGTCCATCCAGCAATCGATGAAAGCACTGGCCCCCAGCAGTTCCATGTTGCCGCCCGCCCGCCATGGACGGCCCAGATACACGGAACCGTCAGGCAGAGCCTCCTCCCGCGTCAGGCGGCATTGCCGGAAGACGAAGCCCACAGGTTGCGCCTGATGCGTGCTGGGGGCGGCAACGAAGCCCTGTACCCCATCGCCGGGGCGAAGGCGGGAGCGGATTTCGCAGTTGCGGATCAGTGCTGCGGCGCCGCCGAAGATGAAATCCACGCTGCCGGCGATCAGGCTGTCTTCCACCAGGGCGCGACCCGACCGCAGATAAAAGCTGTCCTGATGGCCGATAATGGCCACGTCGCGCAGCACTGACCGGTCCGCCCCAGGGCCCAGGGCCAGGGCGACCGCCTGTGCCCCATTGATGCCGTCGGCGCGTAGCGTGTTCGCGACGTAATCGAAATCATTGCGGATGGACAGATGGGCAGCAGTAAAATCCGGCGCCTCCACCGTTACGGCGGAGGACCCATAGGTTCCCCAGTTGCCCTTGTCCGGCCGCTTCATGCCGGCGGCGATGGAATAGGTCAGGATTGTCCGGTCGCGGCCCGCCCCCGTCAGGGAGACATGTGGCCTGGTGATCCGCAGCTTCTCCTCCCAAACGCCGGGGCCAATCGCGATATGCCAAGGCTTTGTCGGGTCGTCAGGGGCAGCGGCCAGCGCGTCGGCAACGCTGCGAAAGGCACCGTTACGACCATTCTTCGCCACACGCGCATGGGGCGTGTCAGCGGCGATCACAGGAAGGGGCAGGGACGCAGACAGAGCACCACCGGCCAGGAACAGCCGGCGCGTCATGTCAAAGAGATCCCGTCCGCCATCCGCTGTGGGGCAGAGCGTCAACATGATCTAGTTCCAGTTTTAAAGGCGGATGGCGCCCGTGCTAGATGGCGGCGGCCTTGGCCCTGGATCGTCGATATGTCTGGTTCATCATCTGCCTCCCCTGGTCTGTTCGACGCCGTTACCGGCGTTCAGGCGTTGTCGCCTTGTTTCAATCACGACCCTTAGGCTGGTCGGACTGATATTGAGAAAGAAAGGTTAAATTCGAATGTCACCGGTGTCAACGCTGTTTTGCGTTAGCGATAACATCTGTGGCCATTTAGATACCAAGCAGTCCGAGAGATTCACGACCAAAGTCGGGGGAGGATAGATTAATGCCCATTATCCCTTGGCTGATCTCCCGCCAAGCTATGGTTACTGACCACCGGTGTCAATGCAAATTTCATGAGTGATAATCTATTTTCACTGATAACTCGGCGCGAGAGAATTCAGCCACTGTTCCAGGTTGGTATAGCCGTTGGCACCGACCCTGGAGCCATCTGAAGGATCGTTTGGGTTAAGATGATTGGCGATCTCCCAGGCGTTGGGCATGCCGTCGCCGTCGCTGTCGGTCCAGGGCTGGCCTGGTGCCAGGGCGGGCCAGCCGCCGACCTGTGTCTGGCTATCGATCAGCGAGCCGGTGCGATCCTTCACACTGACCACCACATTCCGGTCGATGGCATCACGGGCAAGCGACGCACCGGCATGGGCCAGGACATGCTGAAAGGCGCTGGGAGCTGGGTCCGGTGTCAGTGGGGCCATGTCCGCCAGCGGCGTGTCGCGGCGGATGCCGACCCTGGCACCGACCAGCGACCATGGATCGGTCGGAATGGTGCCATTCATGCTGTTGCCAGCGAAATACAGGCGCGCATTGGGGTTCGCCTCTTCAAAGGCGAGCCGCCCCTGTGAATTCGGGCCTGGAATGTAGGTATTGTCGATGAAATCGTAGCTGACGATGGAGGCCTTGACCCCCTGATCGGCATTATAACCCGACGCCTTTCCGCCCCAGTTGTAAAAGACATTGGAATGGAATTGATAGAACGGGCCGATATTGTCCACCGGTGGCATCTGCGTGTTGCCAGGGCGCGGCATGCGGGCGATATGGTGAGCCCAGAGATTATGGTGAAAGGTGATCTTTGCGCCATGGGAACAGCGCAACAAGGTGCCATAACCATGCTGCCCCTTGGCATGCAGCGACTTGTTCAGTGACTGCGCGATGATCGACCATTGCACCGTAATGTCATAAGGGCCGTCCGCCACCTGTTTGTAGGTGGAGCCGATGGACAGGCTTTCATCCACCGACCAACTGGCGGAAACATGATCGACCATGATCCGCCGCCCGCCCGTGATTTCGAACGCATCGCTTTCCACCCCCTGTTCGTCGCCCAGACGAACCCGCAGGTAGCGGACAACAACATCGTCGGCATGGATGCGGAACGGCTGCCCGCGCAAGGTGATGCCATCGCCGGGCGCCGTCTGCCCGGCGATGGTAATGCGCCCCTGACGGACATTCAGCGGGCTTTTCAAGATTATGGTGCCGCCAATGTCAAAGATGATGATGCGCGGCCCCGCCGCCTCCACCGCCGCACGCAGCGATCCGGGGCCGCTATCCTCCAGGTTTGTGA
>JAEMSB010000084.1:11240-11453 GCA_016463045.1 Niveispirillum sp. | reverse complement strand
TCCTTGATGCCGCACTGCGCCTTGAAGGCGGCCATCTGGTCCAGGTTCATCAGGCCGGAATGGTTATCCTTGTGCCCCTGGAACGGCAGCCCCATGCCCTTGACCGTATAGGCAACGAAACAGGCCGGGCGTTCGGCCTCCGGGCCGTTGGCAGCGGCATGAAAAGTGTCCAGGATGGTCGGCAGGTCATGGCCGGCCAGATTGGTCATCAAC
>JAEMSB010000084.1:7527-11230 GCA_016463045.1 Niveispirillum sp. | reverse complement strand
CGCCAGCATCGCATCATCATAACTGTCCAGCAGTCCCCGGATGCCGCTGGTCGTGCCCAAATCGCGGATCAGCGCCTCACGCCATGCCGCCCCGCCCTTGAAGCACAGGGCCGCATAGAGCTGGTTCGGACAGGTGTCGATCCAATGGCGCAGCGCCTCACCACCCGGCTCCAAGAACGCTGCCTCCAGCAGGCGGCCATATTTCATGATGACCACATTCCAGTCGAGCGACCGGAACATGCCGGTGATCGGCTCCCACAGCTTGTCGGAAACCACGCTGTCCAGGCTCTGCCGGTTATAGTCAATGATCCACCAGGCATTGCGCAGATCATGTTTCCAGCCTTCAAGCATGGCCTCGAAGACATTGCCCTCGTCCATCTCGGCATCGCCGACCAGGGCCACCATGCGGCCCTCGGGCTGATCCGACAGGCCCTTCAGGCGCACATAATCCTGCACCATGCTGGCAAAGGCCGTGACCGCCACGCCCAGACCCACGGAACCGGTGGAAAAATCCACATCATCAGTATCCTTGGTGCGGGATGGATAGGACTGGGCACCGCCAAAGGCGCGGAACCGTTCCATCTTCTGCTGCGTCTGGCGGCCCATCAGATATTGGATGGCGTGGAACACGGGGCTGGCATGGGGCTTCACCGCGACACGGTCCTGCGGGCGCAGCACATCGAAGAACAATGCCGTCATCAGGCTGACCATGGAGGCACTGGAGGCCTGATGCCCGCCCACCTTCAACCCGTCGCGCGACGGGCGCAGGTGATTGGCATTGTGGATCATCCATGTGGACAGCCACAGCGCCTTTTTCTCCAGCGCGCGCAGATGCGCCAGATGGCGGTCATCGCGGGCGGCACCAGGGGCGGCGGGGCGAATATCGGGCATGGTGGACGTGTCCCTGACAGAAGGCATCTGGCCCCGTCACCGCACGCCCGACCAAAGCCGGCCAACAGGCAAACCGCCGACGGAAGACCCATCGGCGCTTATATCAGTAAATTCGTCTCAAGCGAAACGATCAGCCCGCGCGCGGGCTGCCGAACAGCCGCGTGAAACTGTCGACGGTCAGGGTGCGCACCGCCCCCTTGTCCCGGCGCAGACCATGCGGGTCCGGCCCGTCCACCACATCATTGCGCGCCACATAGCGCACATGGGGGAGCGGAAAACCGTCCTGTGTCACGGCCAGAACGCGGGCCGTTTCCACGGTATTGAAGATCACCCGCTGGTACACGGCGCCCGGAACAGGGGCCGCCAACGGTTTGGAACGCTTGAACAACGACACGCTCATCGTAACGCCCCCCATTTCGGTTCACCCCGGACTTGACCCGCCATTGGCCGTCCGTTTCCCAAAAGTGGTACCGCTTTTCCGGTATATGGAAATTAACGCATTCATTTTGCGCGCGCAATAAGATGTCACAGAAACCTGCGATTATCTTCCCAGGATTTATCCGGGATTTTAGGCAAATCAGTGAAACATCACCGTCACACGGATCGGATGTTAGGACATCATTCTGGCAATACTTAACAGTGTGGATTTGCACTCCGGTGTTGCCGAAACGAAACCCTGGAGACGTTGCGTCACACATATGACAGGGCGTGCAACAACATTACCTGACTGTTTTTCAAAGATTATTCTGTTTCAGAACAGCGGGCACCGCGTCCGGCAGATCCTCGGCAATCAGGCCTCGGCCACAATATTCGCCCGCAGCGCCATGCAGCCAGGCACCGGCACTGGCGGCATCGAACGGGTCCATCCCCTGGGCCAGCAAGGCCAGAATCAGGCCCGACAGCATATCGCCGCTGCCCGCAATGGCGAGGTCGGGCGGTGCATTATGGTTGATGCGGACCCGCCCATCTGGATGCGCGATCACCGTATCCGGTCCCTTCAACAACACCACCGCCCCCGACTCCGCCGCCGCATGGCGTGCACGGTCCAGGCGGGAACCGGCCAGCGTACCGAACAGCCGCGCGAACTCCCCTTCATGCGGGGTCAGTACCCAGCGCTCATCAAGCCCGGCCTGCCGCAGCGTCGGAAGCTGACCGGCGAAGCTACTGAAAAAATCGGCATCCAGCACACCCGTCTTGCCGGCGCACAGGCTGGCCAGTACCGCATCGTGCAGAAGCGGTCCCGTCCCGGCACCCGGCCCCAACAGGACGGCATTGCGGCGCGGATCGGCCAGCAGTTCCGAAAAACCCACCGCATCGGCAATGGGCTGCACGATCAGGCTGGGCATGGACAGGCTGTAGACCAGATGCGCCGCCGGCTCACAGGCCAGTGTCACCAGCCCGGCGCCCAGCCGCATGGCAGCCCGCGCCGACAGCCGTGCCGCCCCCGTCATCACCGTCCCACCCAGGATCAGGGCATGGCCGCGCTGATATTTGTGCCCCGTGACAGCGGGCCGGGGTAACTGCGCGCGCCACAGAGTCGGGTCATTGGTCTGGACGGTCGGGCCAATGCTGGCCAGAACGGAGGCCGGAATGCCGATATCGGCAATGACCAGCCGCCCGATATGGCCGCGTGCCGGATAAAGGTAATGTGCGGGTTTGGGCCGGAAGAAGCTGACGGTGACATCCGCAATAGGTGCGGCACCCAGCACCAACCCGTCATCGCCATTGATACCGCTGGGCACATCCACAGCCAGAACCGGCACGCCCTGCCCCACCATAGCCTGCACCAGCGCCAGTGCCTGCCCGTCCAGCGGACGGTTCAGCCCCGCCCCGAAAATCGCGTCGATCACCAGACCGGCACCGGACAGCAGGTCCGGTGAAGCCAGTTCCATGACCCCGGTCCAGCGTTCCGCCGCCCAGGCTGCATCCCCGCGCAACGCCGCACGGTCGCCCAACAGCCCGACCCGCACCGGCCAGCCGGCAGCGGCCAGATGCCGGGCGGCCACGAACCCGTCACCCCCATTATTGCCGGGACCGCACAGGATCACGACAGGCCGGGGCCGTCCACCGCACAGAACAATGGCCTCGCGCGCCACGGCCATGCCCGCGCGTTCCATCAGCAGGGTGCCGGGAATGCCGGCCTGTATGGCGGCGCGGTCGGCCGCCGCCATCTGGGCCACAGTCAGGATTTCTTGGGCCATGCCCTGTCTTCCAGCTTGGGAGAAAGCATGGCGCCATTTTGCGCCAGGGTGGGCACGGGCCGGAAATGAAAAAGGCCGCCCGGGGGCAGCCTTTTTTCCAGTTTCTCCACGAAGGGAGAATGGGGCGATGGACGGGACTCGAACCCGCGACCACTCGGACCACAACCGAGAGCTCTACCAACTGAGCTACCACCGCCGCCGGAGGCCGCCTTATGCAACAACAGCCCCAGGGCGTCAAGCATTCCTTTCACAAAAAATCGCAGGCCCGCCTTGCTTGGAACAAGGCCGCAGAGGAGACGGCATTTTGCCACTGAACAAGGCGCTTCGCTTGGTTAATGCGCAGTTTTTCGGCCTGACGATTAAAAACTGATCACATATTTGCCCATTATTTGATCACATTACCCGCAAAACATGATCAAATGCCAGCGATCCCATGCCACATCCAACTGGCATGGGGCATGCTTATAGTATGGCCGCACCGGTTAGGGTGGCAACAACCGGGCCGGTGCCGAAATTTGGAGCTGCGGGACGCGATGAAGAAGATTGAAGCGATCATCAAGCCCTTCAAGCTGGATGAGGTGAAGGAAGCCCTCCACGAAGTGGGGATCAAG
>JAEMSB010000084.1:4865-7517 GCA_016463045.1 Niveispirillum sp. | reverse complement strand
GGGCATCACCGTGACCGAAGCCAAGGGCTTTGGCCGCCAGAAGGGCCATACCGAACTCTACCGGGGGGCCGAGTATGTCGTCGACTTCCTGCCCAAGGTGAAGATCGAGGTCGTCATGGATGACAGCCTGGTGGAACGCGCCGTCGAGGCGATCCAGCAGGCCGCCCATACGGGTCGCATCGGCGACGGCAAGATCTTCGTGACCCCGGTGGAAGAGGTGATCCGCATCCGCACCGGCGAGCGCGGTCCCGACGCCATCTGACGTTTTTCCGGGCATTTCGGCAACATCCGAAGCACCCGAAACCAGAGTGCAGAATTTTCTTTCAAATGGTCCTTGGATGGAGTAACGCCACCAACCGGCGGCCCCAAAGCCTGGGACCAGTTCCTTCCACGACAAACCTCAAACCACGGAAGCAGAGGCTATGTCTGATTTGGCCACGTTCTTCGACCTGATCAAGGAAAACGACGTCAAGTATGTCGATTTCCGCTTCACCGACATCAAGGGGAAGGTTCACCACGTTTCCCAGCATATCTGCACTGTCGATGAAGATCTGCTGACCGACGGCGTCATGTTCGACGGCTCGTCCATCGCCGGCTGGAAGGCGATCAACGAGTCCGACATGACCCTGCTGCCGGACCTGTCGACGGCCGTCATGGACCCGTTCTCGGCCCAGCCGCTGCTGACCGTTCTGTGCGACGTGCTGGAGCCCTCCACCCGTCAGCCCTACAGCCGCGACCCGCGCTCCATCGCTAAGGCCGCTGAGCGCTACATGGCCTCGGCTGGCATCGGCGACACCGCCTATTTCGGTCCGGAAGCTGAGTTCTTCGTGTTCGACGACGTGAAGTTCGAAGTCTCGATGAACAAGGTCATGTACGAGTTCGACTCCGAAGAGGGTCCGTACAATTCCGGTCGTTCGTACGAAGGCGGCAACCTGGGTCACCGTCCGGCCGTCAAGGGCGGCTATTTCCCGGTCGGCCCCGTCGACAGCGCCCAGGACCTGCGCGCCGAGATGCTGACTGTTCTGGCCGAGATGGGCGTGGAAGTCGAAAAGCACCACCATGAAGTGGCCGCTTCGCAGCATGAGCTGGGCGTCAAGTTCGGCACGCTGGTCAAGATGGCCGACGGCATGCAGCTGTTCAAGTATGTGGTCCACAATGTGGCCCATCAGTACGGCAAGACCGCGACCTTCATGCCGAAGCCGGTGTTCGGTGATAATGGTTCGGGGATGCACTGCCACCAGTCGATCTGGAAGGACGGCAAGCCGCTCTTCGCTGGCAACCAGTATGCCGACCTGTCGGAAACCGCCCTCTTCTATATCGGCGGCATCATCAAGCACGCCCGCGCCCTGAACGCCTTCACCAACCCGCTGACCAACAGCTACAAGCGTCTGGTCCCGGGCTATGAGGCGCCGGTGCTGCTGGCTTACTCCAGCCGCAACCGTTCGGCCTCCTGCCGCATCCCGCACGTGTCGAGCCCGAAGGGCAAGCGCGTCGAGGTCCGCTTCCCCGATCCGGGTGCAAACCCGTACCTGGCCTTCGCCGCCATGCTGATGGCCGGTCTGGATGGTATCCAGAACAAGATCCATCCGGGTGAGGCGATGGACAAGAACCTGTACGATCTGCCGCCCGAAGAACTGAAGGAAATCCCGACGGTTTGCCGTAGCTTGCGCGAAGCCCTGGAAAGCCTGAACGCTGACCGCGACTTCCTGAAGAAGGGCGACGTCTTCACCGACGACATGATCGACAGCTTCATCGAGCTGAAGATGGAAGAAGTGCTGGCGTTCGAAACCTCGCCGCACCCGATTGAGTACAAGATGTACTACAGCGTCTGATGCGTTCGGCCCGGCAACGGGCCGGCACTCAGCGACGATCAGCAGACCCCCGCCGGGCAGCCGGCGGGGGTTTCGCATTTCCGGACGATCCAGTAGTCTGCGTCCCGCAATGCAGAACCCGACCTCCCCGTCCGATCACGCCCTTTATGCCCCCGGCTTCCTGGGCGGATCGCCCCGGCGCATCATGGGCATGGTGATGCGCAACTGGTTCCTGATCCGGCAGAGCTGGCCGCGCATGCTGGAGCTTTGCTACTGGCCCACGGTGCAGCTTCTGGTCTGGGGGTTCATGTCGCAGTTCCTGCGTGGTCAGACCTCGCTGCTGGCTGGGGCCGCCGGTGTGCTGATCTCTGCCGTGCTGCTGTGGGAGGTGCTGGTCCGCACCCAGATCGGGATGAGCATCACCTTTCTGGAGGAGCTTTGGTCCCGGAACCTGGGCAACCTGTTCGTCAGCCCGCTGCGCCCCTGGGAATGGGTGGTGTCGCTGGTGGTGATGGGATTTATCCGCGTCATCCTGGGCGTGGCGCCGCCGGTGGTGCTGGCCGTTCTGTTCTTCGACATCTCGATCTTCGATCTTGGCCTGCCGCTAGCGGCGTTCTTCGCCAATCTGATGATGTTGGGCGTGGCGGTCGGGCTGCTGACGTCGGGCATGATTCTGCGGCACGGGTTGGGCGCGGAGTCGCTGTGCTGGATGGCCGTGTTCGTGCTGGCCCCCTTCTCCGCCGTCTACTACCCCGTCTCCGCCCTGCCGCCGGCGGTGCAATATGTCGCCATGGCCCTGCCATCGACCCATGTGTTCGAGGGGATGCGGGCCGTCCTGTAT
>JAEMSB010000084.1:0-4855 GCA_016463045.1 Niveispirillum sp. | reverse complement strand
GTCCTGTATCAGGGGACCATCGAATGGCGGATGCTGGGGCTGGCCGTCATTCTTAATCTTTTCTATCTGGGGCTGGCTTCCCTATATTTCCTGCGGGCGTTCCGCAATGCGCGGCAGCGCGGCGCGCTGTTGCAGGCGGGTGAGTAGTCGGGGCATCAATTGGCGGAACGCAAATACGCAGTACAGCGGCCCAAGGGGGCGAAATGGGAAACCCTGTCCCTGGTCGATGATCTGGGCCAGGGCAAGATGGAATTCCGCAATGCCGTGAACCTGCACGGCGCCGGCCCCGTCCGCCTGATCCAGGTGGATTTCGTCAGTGATGAGGCGCTGGCCGATTTCGACTGGCGCCTCATCGAACTGCATGACCCGCGCAAGGGCGACCGGCCCAAGCCGACCGTTGTGGCCGGCAGCGAGCGGGCGAAACCCAAGCAGCAGCCCGCCAAAGGCAAAGGTGCCGGCACAGCCAAGAGCCGCGGCCCCGCCAGCCCCGACGAAAAGGTGCCCGTGCCGGTGAAGACCTATATGCTGGCATTCTTGTTCGGGGCCGTTTCCCTGGCCGCCTGGGCGCTGTTCTACAGGACCTGAAGCCATGTCCATGCCACTTATTGCCATTGTCGGGGCCGGCGCCATCGGCACCGTCATCGCCGCCCGCCTGTCGGCCCGGGGCGGCCTGGATGTCAGCCTGTGCCTGCGCAGCGGCGGCTTCAGCAGCCTTGAGGTGCAGGGGCCGGACGGCACAGTCACCGCCACCCCGACCCTCTATGCCAATCCAGCAGAGGCCCACCCCGTCGACTGGGTGATTGCCACCATCAAGGCCTATGACAGCGCGGCCATCGCCGGCACCTGGCTGCCCGCCCTGATGGGGCCGCAGACACGACTGGCCGTGCTTCAAAACGGGGTGGAGCATGTGGCGAATTTTGCCGCCCATGTCGATCCGGCCCGCATACTGCCCGTGATGCTGGACATTCCTGCCGAACGGCTGGGTCCTGGCCGTGTCCTGCAACGCGCCGCCGGCATCATGGTGGTGCCGCAGGGGCCGGACAGTGCCGACTTCATCGCCCTGTTCGACGGAACCGGTATCAATGTGACGGCGGATGCCGATTTCACCACGGTGGTCTGGCGCAAGCTCTGCCTGAATGCCGCCGGTGCGGTGTCGGCCTTGCTGCGGCAACCGGCGGGCATCGTCCATCATACGGGGGCGGCGCCGGTGATGCGCGCCCTGGTGGCCGAATGCGTCGCGGTTGCCCGCGCCGAAGGGGCCAAGCTGGATGATCAGACGGTGGATCAGGTGATGGATGCCTGCCGCGCGGCGGCACCGGCGGGGATCAATTCCCTGCTGGCCGACAGGATGGCCGGGCGGCCCATGGAACTGGACGCCCGCAACGGCGTCATCATCCGGCGTGGTGCGGTCCACGGCATCCCGACACCGGTCAATCAGACCGTCCACGACCTGATCCTTGCCGCCGTATCGGCGGAGCAGGCTCAACGGTAGAGGCGCGGCACCTCGATCATCGGGCAGCGGTCCATGATCAGGGTGCTGCCCAACGCCTCGGCTTTGGCCGCCGCTGCGTCGTTGCGGATACCCAGTTGCATCCAGATGAAGGGGATGCCGCGTTGGGCCGCGTCCACCGCCACGTCCCCCGCCGCGTCCGCCCGGCGGAAGATATCGACCATGTCGGGCCGTTCCGGCAGGTCGGCCAGGCTGGCATAGGCGGTCTGGCCCAGGACCGTGCGCCCCGCCAGCGCCGGGTTCACGGGGATCACCCGATGCCCACGGTCATGCAGATACTTCATGACGTAAAAACTGGGCTTGGCCGGATCCGCCGTCGCCCCCACCACCGCAATGGTACGGGCACTGTCCAGGACATGGCGGATTAGATCATCGGAATAATGGTCATGGTTCATGGGCCGCTATCCCTTTCATTTGACCTTGGTCGCTTATCACTCCGCCTTCTTAGGCACCGGCCCCAGGGCCATCGGTGCTTCCGCCGCCAGCCACGCGAAGCTGGCAAAGGCTGCCGTGGCCTGATCCAGCTTCTTGGGATCAACCTTGTCCAGCGTATCATCAGCCGTGTGGTGGTAATCGAAATAGTCGGTGCCATCCAGGCCCAGGCCGCCCGTCGGCACCCCCTGTGCTGCCAGCGGCCCGATATCGGGTCCGCCGCTGCTGGAGCCACGTCCCGGCACGATGCCCAGCGGGGCCAGCGCCTTGCCGATGGCGTCGGCCACCGGCTTCGCCTCTGGCCGGAAGTTGGCATTGAAGGTGATGACAGGACCGGCGCCGAAATCCGCCTCTGTCCCAACCTGATGCTTGGGCAGTTCGGCGGCATGCTGCTTGGCATAGGCATAGGCACCGACCAGCCCCACCTCCTCCGCCCCGAACAGGACGAAGCGGATGGTGCGGCGCGGGGCCTGCGGCATGGATTTGATGATCTTGGCCGCCGCTAGGACGATGCCAACCCCCGCCCCGTCATCCAGGGCGCCGGTACCCAGATCCCAACTGTCCAGATGCGCGCCGATCACCACAATCTCATCGGGCAGTTCGCGGCCCTTGATCTCCGCCATGACGTTGGCGTCCGACAGCGGCCCCATGGCCTGGCTGGACAGGACCATCTTCACCGATACCGGTTGACCCAGCGCCAGCACGCGGTTCAGTTGGTCGGCGTCGGGGTTGGACAGGGCACCGGCGGGGATTGCCGTCACACCGTCGGCATAGCGGGTGATGCCGGTATGGGGGAAACGGTGGCTGTCGGTGCCGATGGACCGGATCAGCAGGCCGACCGCGCCCTTGCGCGCCGCCGCCTCCGGCCCCTTGCCGCGCACGCCCACTGCCTCGCCATAGCCGCCGCCATCCTGCAGGCGGTTCATCTTCTTATCGACGAAGGCGATCTTGCCCTTCAGGCTGCCTTCCGGTGCGGCTTCCAAGTCCTCCAGCGTGTCAAACCGCACGACAGGGGCGGTGATGCCGTCTGGCGGGGTTGTCACGGAATGGCCAAGCGCCGTGACATGCAGGTGATGGGCGACGGGGGTCAGGATCGACGCATGCTCGATCCCGCGTTCCCAGCCATCCACCGTGAACGGCTCGACCTTGATATTGCTCAGCCCCAGTTCCTTGAACCTTGCTTCGGCCCATTGATGCGACAGCTTGGCGGCGGGCGACCCCGCCAGACGCGGGCCGACACGCACCGTCAATGATTCGACGAACCCGTAGGCACCGGACCCGGCCAGGGCCTTGGCCTGTATATCGCTACTGGCCTTCAGGGTGGCGGGGGTAAAGACATTGGCATCGGCGGCGAAGGCCGGCTGCCCCAGGGCCAGCAACGCCACACCGGCGGCCAGCAGAAAACCGAAACGCTTCAAGGCACAGGCTCCTTCAACGGACGGCGGGGATGGCAGGCACCCCGGATTGCCGAAAGGGTAACCCAGCAGGCCGTTGGGGGAACAAGGGATTTGTCACGGTCACAATTGGGCGTGCCACCATTGATGGCGCGCAGTCCCCCGCTTGCATAGTTTCGCCATGTCGTGACCTTTGGGATAGGGTGTGGAGGCACCCCACAAAAACGCTTGACGCCCATGCGCAACGGGCGCACCATCAAATCACAACAAAGACACGGAGGGTGATTTTGACGTTAAAGACGCCCCCTACGCAGTGGGCGGCCGAGTAAGACCGGCGATCGACTGCGCTCCGTAGCCTGGGAGGGTGTGTAAAAACATGACCCCACCGCAGCATAATTTGGCGATTACTTGATATATCGCAGCAACCATCCCGAAACCGCGCTTTGACATAGGTCCTTGTGGTTTCGGAATTGAGAAGACCCCCGTAGGCGCATCCAGCTACGGGGGTTTTCTTTTTGTGCCCTGTCTCGTGGAACGCCCCGATGTCGGCTTCCCGGCGATGGCTGGCCCCAGAGCAGCCAAGCATCAACTTTCGCTGCCTCGGCATGCGCAGCACCATCTATGGCCCCTGCATTCCACCGTATGGCAACTCCATCCCCACAGAGTTTGCGGAAAGGCTGTTAGAGCCTTAAGGCGCAATGGCTTTGGCTGTTTCTTCTGCTATCATCGGCCTGGCGATAAGGGGAAGGACAGCCGCATCTTGATTTCACGCGGACCCGTCAAGAACTGTCAGGACAGCGGCGGCTGGTTCCTTTGCCTAATCTTTACCTGTCTTATCCTTGTTCTTTTGCCGCTGCCGGCGGCGGCCGAACGCTGGGACGCGCTGGCCGATACCGTGTTCCAGAATTATGGCCGCGATCAGGGGCTGCCCCATATCGTGCCCACAACGCTGGCGCAGGACCGGCAGGGCTTCATCTGGATCGGGACTCAGGGCGGTTTGGCCCGCTGGGACGGGTACCGTTTCCGCACCTACCGCGCCGACCCGGCGCAGCCCGGCAGCCTGCCCGATGACTGGGTCCAGCGGCTGTTCGTGGACAAGGCCGGACACCTGTGGGTGGGCGGCTCCGCCGGCGGCCTGTCGCGCTTCGACGGCACCACCGACACCTTCATTCCCGTCGCCCTGAAACCCGCCGGCCAGCGCACGCATATCGGCGCCCTTTCCGATGATGGCCAGGGCGGCCTGTGGATCGGTACGGATGAAGGGCTGCACCATCTGGACGGCAGCAGCAATCAGGTCCGGCATCTGACGGGGGAGAATGCAACCAAAGCCGGCCTGCCCGTGGGACGTGTCCTGTCACTGCTGCGTGAGGATAAGGGAACCCTGTGGGTTGGCACGGTAAAGGGCTTGGCCCGCAGCGACGATGCCGGCGGCAGTTTCACCCTGTTGCCGATCGCGGTGGGTACGGGGGGCGTTTCGGTCCTGTTGCGGGATGATCAGGGGCGGTTGTGGGTTGGGACC
>JAEMSB010000083.1 GCA_016463045.1 Niveispirillum sp. | reverse complement strand
CCTAGCTGCATGGCGTGTCGATCCCGGCCCCCTCCCGTGGGGCCGGGATTTCGCGTTTTGGGGGTTTGGCCAGGCCGGTCGTGGCAGTACAATTCCGGTGACCTTCGTTTGCTGCCGCCTGTGCCATGTCCATCTCCGGCATCTCTTCTGTGCTGTTCACACCCACTGCCGGCCAGGGACGGCGGGGACAGGGTGCGGCTGGCACGGGCCAGCCGACGGAGACGGCCCCGCCGGGAACGCCGGCGGCTGAAAAGAACCTGACCAGCGACCAGCAGTCACAACTGCGGGAACTGAAGAAGACCGATGCTGAGGTGCGGACCCATGAGCAAGCGCACAAGACGGCGGGCGGCCCCTATGCTGGCGCTATCCAGCTTGAATATACGACCGGGCCCGATGGCCGCCGCTATGCGACCGCCGGTGAGGTGCCGATCGATGTTTCCCCGGTAAGGGGGAACCCCGAAGCCACAATCACCAAAATGGAGGTGGTGAAACGGGCGGCGCTGGCACCCCAGAACCCTTCCCCCCAGGACCGCGCCGTGGCTTCGCAGGCTGATGCCACAAAGGCCCAGGCACAGACGGAGCTTCGACAATCGCGGTCAGGCGGTGATCAGGATGGCAATGCCCAAGGCGGAGGATTGCTGCAGGCCAATGCCCGGCAGGCGGCAAGCAGCTACCAACGGGCGGCGTCCGTGACGCAACCCGCCTTCAATGTAGCAATTTCAGCGTAGGAAACGGGGATCAGCCGAACAGCGCGTTGTTCAGCTTGGCAGTGCCGGACAGGCCGGTATCGAAATTCTGCGCGGCGGTCAGCATATTCTGCAGCTCAAGTTGCCCCACAGACTGCTGCGGTACGCCGTCACCAGCCTTGGGCTGCTGCGCCACCGTGTCGTAATCTTTGCGGTAGACGCCCATAGACATCTGGATGGCGTAATTCTTGGACGTCAGGACATTGCCCTTGCTGTCCTTCACGGGGCCGTTCCCGTCATTGGTGACCTTGATGTAATAGTCACCGGCGGGCATCTTATAATCACCCTTCTGAAGGGCTTTGTAGTTCTCGCTGGTTGAGCCCAGGCCTTCCTTGCTGTCGGCCACAACGGCGCCAAAACGGGACATGACCTGAACACGCAGTCCAGGATCACCCAGAACACCGATCTGGGCCTCACCCGCCGTCTGCACGCGAACCTTGAAGACGTCGCCCTTATCGTCTTTCTTGATGTTCGAATAGACGTTCAGGCGGGTAGTGTCCTTGACCAGGGTACCGATATCTGTGGCAGCACCATTGGTTGAGTAGGGTGACTTGCGCACCTGCTTCTCGAAGGTCTGCACCTGGATCTTGGACTGTGCCTCGGCCTTCTTATTAGCCTTGGCAGTCGAAGCCGCGAACTCTGCCAATTGCTGCTCAATGTTGGAGAGCTTCTTGGTGGTGTCGGCAATAACAGTGGAGGCGGCGGCGGTGCCGGTCAGGCCGGGCGTAGGGTTAGTGGCCACCAGCGGCGAACTGCTGGTGTTGAGAACCGAACTCGACCCGCTGACGGACGAGACCATGGCAAGTCTCCCTTCACTTCATGACGCCTGGAATCCAGACAGTCGCAAAAAGCCCCCTCTATCGCACCAATCTATAGGCCGATTAGATAAAATGCAATCTGTTCTGTTCGGTTTCTCTGGCGATTCCCAAAGAAACCGAACCGTAACGCAGATTTCAGATCGAGATGCTGAGCTTGCCGGGGGCACCGGGTGGCGGTGTCTGCGGCTTTGGCATTGGCGCAGACGGTGTCGGAGCAGTGTTAGCAGCGGGTGCTGCCGCCGATGCCGTCGGACGCTGTGACAGACCTGTGGCCACGGCCCGGTTAATGTCGATCAGCCGGTCCAGCTTGTTCACGTCCAGATCGATCAACCGATCAAAGGTCTGCCGATCGACGATGATGGACAAGGCCAGGACATTGTCACGGATGTCCTTCGGAAGCGGGCATTCCGGATCGACCATGGAGGTCTGAAATATCGTCCAAAGCCGTTGATTCAACGACAGAGCTTGCCGCAGCAGATCCGGGTTCTCCGGCGTCTGCCGGGCATGGATCAGGCGGCGTGCCGCTTCCGTCAGGCCCCAGGCCTCGACATCGCGGGGATCATCGGATGTGGGTCGATTGCTGTACCCCGTCGCAGGCTTCATAACGTTTGCCGTGCCCTTTGAACGGTAAATCCATAGCACCCATTATTCCACATCGGGGTACGCCCGACAAGGATAATGGCCTAGACTGAATGGCCGGACGGTGCCATGGGGCTGTGCATCGGTATAGTGGGGATGGTGAGGGGTAGATGACAGGCACGTCGGTTACAGCCGAACAGGCGGTGCGTATGCACCAGGGCGGTGACGTAGCGGGGGCCGCGCGCGCCTATCGGGCCTTACTGACACGGGACCCCCGCAATGCGCAGTTGCTCAGCCTGCTGGGGGTCGCGGTTCTCCAGATGGGGGACCCGGAAGAAGCCGTACGGCTGTTGAAGGATGCCGCCAAACGTCTGCCGCAGGCCCCCGATACCCACGACAATCTGGGCAGTGCGTTGCGCGCCGCCGGTCATCCCGCGCCGGCGGTCGAGGCGCACAGAAAGGCGCTTCAGCTGCGGCCGGACCATTCTCCCTACCTGTTCAATCTCGGCAACGCGCTGGCGGCGATGGGCACTCACCGGCAGGCTATCGACGCATACCAGCAGTCGCTGAATGGCCGACCGGGGCATGCGGGTGCTCTGTTCAATCTGGCCAACAGTCAACGGGCCATCGGTGAACTGGATGCCGCGATGGCCACCTACCGATTATTGCTGACTGCCCATCCGGCCCATGCGCAAGCCTGGAATAATCTGGGGGCGGTCCTGGCCTTGCGTGGTGAGCTGGCCAGTGCCGAGCAGGCCTATCGTCAGGCGCTGGCCTTGCGGCCCGGCCATGCGGAAACCCTTTCCAATCTGGGCAATGTGCTGGTCGAGCGTGGTAAACTGGGGGAAGCGCTGGGCTTCCACCGTGCTGCGGTCGATGCGGCACCGGACAGCGCAGAAGCCTTTATCTTCCTGGGTGTGGCTTTGCAGGAGCTTGACCAGATGGACGCGGCCATAGAGGCTTATCGTTTGGGGCTGCGTCTTGATCCAGATAATCTTCAGGGTCTGACCAATCTGGGGGCTGCCCTGGAACTGACAGGTCAATTGGCAGAAGCGGACACCGTCTTGTCGCGTGCCCTGGCGATGGCACCGGGTTCCGGCGATGTCTGGGGCAATCTGGGTCTGTGTCGGTTGTCGCAGGGGGACCGCGCCCGGGGGCGCGCCGCAATCGACAGGGCGCTGGAGCTTGACCCCGACCTCCCCCGCGTCCGCGTCACCCGCGCCATCCTGCGGCTGGAGGATGGCGATCTGGCCGCAGGATGGCATGATTATGCATGGCGCTTCGCAGCGGGGGAGGCGCTGCCCGACCGCCATTTCTCCGTGCCGGCATGGAATGGCGAGACGGCGCCCGGCAAGCGCCTGCTGATCTGGCGGGAGCAAGGGCTTGGCGATGAGTTGATGTTTGCCAGCCTATATGCAGAGGCGATCAAACGGACAGGGCGGACAATCATAGAATGCGACCCCCGTCTGGTGGGGCTGTTCACGCGCAGCTTCCCGTCCGCATCCATCAGGCCGCAGCAACTGCCACCGGATGGATCGGATATGCCTGAAAAGCCGGATGCCGACCTGCATGTGCCCGCTGGGGACTTGCCCCGTCTTCTGGCTCCCTCACTCGCAGGCTTCACAGGCGCGCCCTATTTGGTTGTGGATCGGGCCCGGTCGGCGCATGCACGCCAATGGTTGAACGATCTTCCCTCAGGCCTGCGGATCGGCATCTGCTGGCGCTCCCGTATGGTCACCACCCGCCGCCGGCACAACTATGCGGATGTAGCCGTCTGGGCGCCGGTGCTGGCCATGCCGGGCCTGCAGGTGATCAACCTGCAATATACGGCGCGTGCAGACGAGATCAGGGATATCCAAGCGGGAGGGCAGGTGCTGCACACGATGCCGGGCCTGGACCTGAAGGACGATCTGGAAGGGGTGGCGGCTCTCATCGCCAACCTGGATCTTGTGATCACGGCACCGACGGCCGTGGGAGAACTGGCCGGAGCGCTGGGGATACCTGTATGGCGAATTGTTGGCGGCGATGACTGGTCAACCCTTGGTACGGGGACCCGCCCGTGGTTCTCGTCCATGCGCCTATTCTTACATTCATCAGGCGTCGATGCTGGGGTTGATGAAATTATACGATTTCTTGGACGAATTTTATCGCCGCATGGCTGATATTTTATCTGTGACCAGTTTTCAGCGGTGGAACGGGATGCTATCGTATGCGTGATTGCCGATGTGACAAGACTTGATGGGCTTGCTGCGCCGGTTCATGACTTAAAATTCCGTTACCATTGGTCGGCGGGCAAACAAAATGTCGGTGGCGGGTGTCGAGAGCGTTACAGACACACACGATGGCATGGTTGCATCGTTCGCGGCGGCGCGTGCTGGGCTGGCACGCGCTGACCGGCGCATGGTCACGGCTTTTTTCTGCGACATCGTCGAGTCCTCCAAGCTGGTGATCCCGCAGGATCCCGAAGACGCCTATGATCAGCTTTCGGGCATGATCGATATCATGCGGCGGCATGTCCTGTTTTTTGGCGGCACCGTTTGCCAGACATTGGGCGACGGCATTTATGCTGTGTTCGGTGCACCGGTATCACAGGAGAACCATGCCATCCGCGCCTGCTATGCAGCGGATGCGATACTGCGGGAAGTTGCGCGTGGCGGGCGCGCTGTCCGTATCGGTATATGTTCGGGCGAAGTGCTCTGGGATCATATGGCCACGGGCCAGCAATCGGCAAATCCCGCCACGGGTCCTGCCATCCACATCGCAGCGAAGATGCAGCAATCCGCACCGCCCAATGGAGCGCGTCTGGCGGACTGTACAGCCCGCCTAGTCTCCGACTGGGTGGATGCGCGGCCTTCGATGCTTCTGGCCCTGGGTGGAGATGAACCGATCCAGAGCCATGAGTTGTTGGGGTTGCGCAGCCGGCGGCGTCAGCATGATGACAGCCTGCCCCTTGTCGGGCGCGAGCCAATCCGTAAGCGCCTTTCCATGGCCCTGGCCGCCCTGGATGGGAATGGCTCGGCCCCGTTCTCCGCGCATCTGATGCAGGGTGCCGCCGGCCTTGGCAAGACGCGTCTGATGCGTGCCCTGGCCGATATGGCCCGTGCGCGTGGGCTCCGGGTGATCGAATGGCAGGTGCCTGCGATGGGGCCTGTGGGTGCCCCGGGGCCGCTGTATCAGCTGGTTGTTGAACTGCTTGGCGGACCTTTGCCACGCACCAACGGTGGAGTTGCGGCGATGTTGCGCGCTGCCGGAGCATCACCGGAGGAGGCGGATGCCCTTGTCGGTGTGCTGCTGCCAACGACCGATGAAGATCGCGCGGGCGGCGCGTCGGCCATTCTGGCGCTGGCCGTGAGTGCTGTTGTCGCGCTGACCCGGACTGCCGCTGTTCGCCATCCTCTGGTGCTTCTGGTTGAGGATGCCCACTGGGCGGATACCGCCGTGCAGGCGACCCTGTCCGCGCTGCTCCAGCAATTGCCAGCCGACACGCCCATGGTTATGGCACTGTCCAGCCGGGAGGAGGGGCTGTCGGCGAACATTGCTGGGCAGCCGGGGCTAATCAAGCACCCGTTGTCGCCGCTCACCGCCTCGGAGGTGAACAGCCTGCTGGATATGTGGATGGGGCAGGCCCCGGTGCTGGAATCCATCAAGGGAGATCTGGCCCGTCGTGCCAGGGGCAATCCGTTTTTCATGGTCGAATGCATCCGCGTGCTGATGATGACCGGTGCCCTGCTGGGTGATGTGGGGGCGATGCTGCCGGGTCCCGCTCCCAAGAACCCATTACCCGACACGGTTCAGGCGCTTCTTGCAACGCGTATCGACATGTTGGACGACGAGGCACGCCGGTTGCTGCGTGTTGCTTCAGTGGTTGGGCCGACCTTTGATATTGCCGTTCTGTCAGCACTTGCCGGACATGCTGTCGGTGAGGGCCGGTTGCGCGATCTGGTGCGTTTGGGCTTCATTGATGAGACTCGTTTGCTGCCACGCCAGGAATGCAGTTTCCATCATGCGTTGCTGCATGAGGCTGTTTACGGCGGCATAACGCGCCGGGACCGCCAGTCATTGCATGCCCGGCTGGCAACGCTGTTGGAGGGCGCTGAATTTGCTCAGCTTCCTGGCCGGTTGGCTGCACAGGCGCGTCATGCTTCTAACGGCTGTCTATGGGATATCGCTGTAAAGGCAGGCCGTGCCGCCGCCCAGGACGCGCTGCGCCGTTCCCTGGCGGTGGAGGCAGTATCGCTCCTGTCCATTGCGGTGGAGGCGAATGAACGTCTGGATCATACCCATGAGGTGATGCTGGACGGGATCGACCTGCGTCTGGCGCTGGCGCGGGCGGCAATGCCGGCGGGCGACGGCGGGCGGGCATTGCTGGCACTCGACCGCGCTGTCGTCCTTGCACGTGCTGTTGGCGACGAGTCTCGTGCCCTGGCCGGCATGGTGCAGCAGATAAATTATGAACGGGTCTATGGCCGTCTGGATCAGGCCGTTGCATTGACGGAGACAGTGATCGCCTATAGCGGCGGGATGACCCGGGCCCATCCGGAACTGCTGATCATCGCTGCTGCCTGTCATCTGGATGATGGATCGGCGGAGCAGGCCCTGACATTGCTCGACTTGGCTGAACGACCGGAAGCCTGGCTCAATCATGAGCGCGGGCTTTACCTGACCCTGGATGCGGCGATGGTGATGGCAGGCAAACGGGCCAGTTGCCTTTCCCTTCTTGGTCGGGACGTGGAAGCGGAGATATCTGTTCAGAAGGCGCTGCAGGGCGCGCAGGCCAGTACCTATCCGTTCGACCGCATTTATGCCCGCTTGGACCTTGCCGAGGTGCGGATGCGGCAGCGCCGGTTCGGGGACGTTCTGGCTTTCAGTTCCGAAGCGCTGAATATCTCGCGCGCTACCGGGTCTACCTTGCTGGATTCCATTAATCTGGCCCGGCGCGGGTTGGCGCTGGCTTATCTTGGCCGTGTCGCCGGTGGGCTCGCGGATATCGAGCGCGGATTGCGACTTGCCCAGAGCAGAGGGGCCGCGCTGCATGGGGCGTGGGCTCGCCATGCCCGTATGCTGGTCCTTGCCTTGGCGGGCCGGATGGATGAGGCATTGAAGGAGCGGCAGGAACTGGCCCGCACCGTGCAAGAGCGCGGTTACGGATTGCTACGTCGTTCGATGCCGGAGGAGAGCGATCTGAAGGCGATGGCCCATCACCTCCCGACAAACAGTCTGGGCGTGGCCGGACGGTCTGTGTTGCTTCACTGAACCGGCCCCGCTCGCCACGGTCAGTGCAAGAAAAAGGAGCGGTCCCGCTTTTCGGCCGCTCCTTCTTTTTCAAGTCTTAACCGGGCAAGCCCGGTTAAGACGAGACCGTAAATCACAAGACTAAACAAAAGGTCGGATTCCCTCAGGCGTTCATAGAAACATCTGACAGGCTCTAAAACTTGAGGTCTGCTGGCAGATCCGACAGGTCGCGCAGCAGCATGGTCGACACACCCTTGGACACAGCGCGATAGTACGCCACCAGGAAGGCGCGGATCGTGGCGGTCAGCGACGCATTCTGGTGCTGACGGCGCGACACGATGGTGATGACCTGATGAATGCTGAACCCTTCGCGTTCAGCAATTTCATGCAGAGCCTGCCACATCACAGCTTCCAGGCGAACGCTGGTCCGATGTCCGTCCACCCAGACATTGTGGCTGATCAGCTGCCCATCGATCTCCAGATCGTGGGGCTCATAGACCGTAATATCGTTACGGGAATGCGGAGCGTTCATCGGCGACCTCGCCTTTCTGGATCAAGTGGATGCCTATCGCCCGTCGATGCGATGGGCCGCGCTTTGTGAGCACACCATAGCGTTCCTTCTGCATACGATGCTGTGAACCACTTCACACAGCAAAACGACCGTGGCGGATTAGGGTCTCAAGCGAGACCTGACGCACCTACCGTGCATTGTCAGGTTGTCACCAGAACAAGCTTTCACCGTTCACCCCAGGAGAACATAATGCTGACGCGTGGTGCTGATGGCCGTCTGTATCGCATTGGCCCGAACGGGGCCGTGGTCGTGACTGAAGAGCAGAACCTGTCCCGCGGCCGCGTGCCGGCGCAGCGGGCCATGGATAATGGCGCTTCTGCGGACCTGCACTTCGCAAGTGCCGATCTGCATATGGCCAAGATGTGATGGTTGGTGGGTGCTGCTCCAGGATAGTCTGGGGCAGCCCCAGCCCGCCCATCTGTGTTCCTGCCTTTGCATATGATTGAATTTGAAAGGGAACGGCAATGGATCACGTTCGCTTGACCGATTGGGACAATCTGGAAGCCCCGCAATGGCGCCGGTTAGTCTCGGCGGAAGAGACGCTGGCCCGTGTGAAGCCCTTGTTTCCCTTATTTGGCATTACCCGTGTTGCCAATGTGACGGGTCTGGATACGATCGGCATCCCGGTCGTCATGGTCAACCGACCCAATTCCCGGGGGTTGGCTGTGTCGCAGGGCAAAGGTGTAACCCTGGCAGCCGCCAAGGCTTCGGCTGTGATGGAAAGTATCGAAAGCTGGCACGCAGAACGCGCCTCGCACCTGTCGCTGCGCATCGGTTCGTATGAGGATCTGCGCTACTCTCTGCCGGTGGTGGACCCCGATCTGCTGCCTTGCAACATGGATAGTGTCTATACTCCTCACCATCAGATGCTGTGGGCTGAAGGGACCAATCTGCGTGATGGCAACAGCCTGTGGATTCCCTATGAGATGGTCCACAGCAATTACACGCTGCCCCTGCCGACAGGCCATGGCTGCTTCCAGGCCACCTCCAATGGACTGGCATCGGGCAACCACTGGATTGAGGCGGTGATCCACGGTCTTTCCGAAGTGATAGAGCGGGATGCCCGCACCCTGTGGAACCTGCTGCCGGAAGAGGCACAGGAAGAGACCCGTTTAGACCTGGAAACCATCGCCGATCCCACGTGCCGCGCATTGCTGGCGCGTTTTGCGCATGCCGGCGTGGCTGTTGGCGTCTGGGATCTGACGTCCGACGTTGGGGTCCCCACCTTCCTGGCCCGGATTGTTCAGGCCGATGCCGGTGTGGGTACAACAGTGCGGCCGGCTGCCGGCTATGGCACTAACCTTGTCCCTGAAATTGCGCTGGCCCGTGCTCTGACGGAGGCGGCGCAAAGCCGGTTGACCTTTATTTCCGGTGCCCGCGATGACATGCGCCGGGAGGAATATGATCATTTCCTGGCCGAAGAGCAGCAGATGCTGTGGCTTAACCGAATTCGTCTGGGCGCTACGGTGCGTGATTTTAACGAGATCAAGAGCTGGCGCGGCCAGTCCCTGCGCGGCGATCTGGGCGAGCTTCGGCAGCGCCTTGCCCATGTCGGGATTGAGGATGTCGTCGTCGTCGACCTGACCCGGGCCGAGATCAACATTCCCGTCGTCCGTGTCGTCGTGCCGGGCCTGGAAGGGGTGGATGCGACGTCGCAATACAGCCTGGGTGCGCGCGGTCGCCGCGCCGCCGGCCTCTGCTGAAGCTTCCTGGGGAACACGCCATGAGCAATCCTGTCATCGTCTTTCTTGGCCCCACCCTGCCGGTTTCCGCAGCCCGCAAGGTGTTGAGCGCCGACTACCGTCCGCCTGTCGCTCAGGGTGATGTGCTGCGCGCGGTGCAGGATGATCCCGCAGCGATTGTCATCATCGATGGTTATTTCGGGAACGTGCCCGCGGTCTGGCACAAGGAAATCCTGTTCGCCATGGCGCGGGGCATCCCGGTCCTGGGTGCCGCCAGCATGGGGGCGTTGCGAGCGGCAGAGCTGCACACGTTTGGGATGGAGGGGCACGGGGCCGTTTTCCGCGCATTTGCCGATGGTCATCTGGAGGATGATGACGAAGTGGCGGTAACGCATGGGCCGGCCGAGCTTGGTTATCCCTCTCTGTCGGAAGCCATGGTGAATATCCGCCGCACCCTTTCGGATGCACACGCTGCCGGTATTCTGTCGGTTCCCGCCCGCCGTCGGCTGGAGGAAATTGCCAAGGACCTTTGCTACCGCGACCGTAATTATGGCCGTGTGCTGCGCGAGGCAGAGGAAGATGGTGAGGTTGATCCCTTTGAGCTGTCTGCCTTTCGTGACTGGCTGACGATTGGGCGCGCAGATCAGAAGCGGGAAGACGCTCTGTCCCTGCTGACTCACGTGCGCGATACACTGACCTGCGGCACGCTCAGCGTCCGTCCCATTTATGCGTTCGAGCATACGGCCATGTGGGAGCGGGTGGCGCGTCCAGTACCGGTGATGCCCGTCTGACTTGCATTTTATGACCGCAGCATCAATCCTGGCATTGTAGGGGGATGGTGGCCACCGTCCTTCCAACCTTGACAGGAAGATGGCCGTGGCACCTGCCTTTGACACCTCTCTTTTGCGCCGGAATAGTCTTTTCGCGGTCCTGGACGACGCGGAAATGGACGCGATGCTGGAGTTTGCGAAGCTGCGGCGCGCAGTCGCGGAAGAGCGTATCTTTGCCAAGGGCGACCCAGGGGACAGTCTTTATGTGATCCTGCGTGGCCGGGTGGCAGTGCAGACCGAGTCGGAAGACGCAAAGGTCATGCTGTTGAATATACTGGATACCGGTTCCCTGTTCGGCGAGATCGCCATGTTGGATGGTGGGGAACGCACCGCTACGGTGGTGGCGCAGGAGCCGACAGAACTGCTGCGTATTGACCGGCGTGATTTCATGCCTTTCCTGTTACAGCGTCCCGACCTTTGCGTCCGTCTGATGGCGGTTCTGTGCGAACGGGTGCGCTGGACCAGTGCCATCATTGAGGACACGGTGTTTCTCAATGTCCCGCGCCGTCTGGCAAAGCGGATTCTCATGCTTTCCCAGGCCTATGGCAAAGCGACCGATGCCGGTACACGCATCGCCACCTTCGTGAGCCAGGAGGATCTGGCCAACATGCTGGGCGTGTCACGGGAAAGTGTGAACAAGACGCTAAAGCAGTTTCAGGCGGCGGGCGCGATATCGTACCGCAACGGCTTCATCGTCGTGCATGACGAAAGCTTCCTGGATCAGGTCTCGCGCTAGGCGTACTCTACCGGCAGACATCGGCAAGCTGGTGATGTGGCGTGAAAATGTTCTGTGACGGTCGCAATGTGGTGGTCCTGTTGCTGGGACTGGTGGTGGCGTCCTGTGCCAGCCACGAGGGGCAGGTGAACGACAATTATATGTATGTTCCTTCGCGCCCGCCGGCCCCAGCCCCAGTTGCAGTGCCGACGGCGGTTCCGCCCGCCACTCCCCCCGCTGTAACGGCGCCGCCGGCAGCTGCTGCGGCAACGCCATCTGCTCCGCCGTCGGCTGCACCAGCGGCC
>JAEMSB010000082.1:3189-11483 GCA_016463045.1 Niveispirillum sp. | reverse complement strand
CCATTGGTCAAGCGCCCGCCGTTCGGTGCGGCGAAGCGGCGCTGGTGATCGGAGATATGCAAAGGAAAAGGTGGCGGAAGCGGTGGGATTCGAACCCACGGTGAGTTGCCCCACGGCGGTTTTCAAGACCGCTGCCTTAAACCACTCGGCCACACTTCCGTTAAGCACACGCCTAGCCGAAACGCGCGGCAGGGGCAAGTCCCCTGTCACGTTCGCACGGGAAATCGACATAAAGCCCTGATATGCTGCTCGCATTGCTGACGCAGGCGCTTTGCCGCGAGACTGTTGGTTAACGTTGCGTTTAGACTTGGTTCCGCATAGTGCGCGACAGGTTGGCAGGGAAGGTTGTGCATTCATGGGTGGTGATGACGCGGATGACCTGTTCGCCCCGGAAGATGATGATGCGCTGTTCGGCGCGTCAGAGGGCGTGAACGCCGCGGCCCCTGTCACCCCGCCGCCTCTGCCGCCCTGGCCCGTCCTGGTCGTTGATGACGACGAGGAGGTGCACATCATGACGCGGCTGGTCCTGTCCAAGCTGCGTTACAAGGACCGCCCGCTTGAACTGCTGACCGCCCGGTCGGGGAATGAGGCGGATGATGTCTTCCGCCGGCGCGAGGATATTGCCGTCGCCCTGCTGGACATCGTGATGGAGACCGATGATGCCGGCCTGCGCCTGGCGCGCCGCATCCGTGAGGAGTTTTCCAATACTGATACGCGCCTGATTCTGCGCACCGGTCAGCCGGGCCAGGCCCCGGTGCGGGACGTCATCGTCAATTATGACATTAACGACTATAAGTCGAAGACGGAACTGACGTCGGAAAAGCTGTTCATCACCATCATCACGGGCCTGCGATCCTATGACAATATCCGCAGCGCCCGCATGGCGGAGAGCGCATCTAAGCTGAAATCCAGCTTCCTGGCTGCCATGAGCCATGAGATCCGCACCCCCATGAACGGGGTGCTGGGCATGCTGGAACTGCTGGGCCATACGCCGCTGGATGCCGATCAGCACGACATGCTGTTGACGGCACAGGATTCGGCGGGCGCTCTGCTGCGTATCATCGATGACATTCTGGATTTCTCGAAGATCGAGGCCGGGCGCATGGATATCGACCGGCATCCGGTCGATATCGGCACCATCATGGAAGGGGTGGCCGATACGCTGGCTCCGGCGGCGCGCAAGAAGGGCCTGTCCTTTGATCTGCATGTCGATCCGGCCATTCCGACCGCACTGATGGGCGACCCGGTGCGGCTGCGCCAGATCCTGTTCAACCTGACCGGCAACGCCATCAAGTTCACCGAACAAGGTGGGGTCATGGTCCGGGCGGAACGTCACCCCGACGCGGCCCCCGGCGTGGCCCGCATCCGTGTGGCCGTTACCGACACCGGCATCGGCATCGCGCCGGATCAGCAGGCCAAACTGTTCCAGCCCTTTGCGCAGGCCGAGATCTCGACCAGCCGCCGGTTCGGTGGCACGGGCCTGGGTCTTTCCATCAGCCGCCGCCTGATCGAACTGATGAAGGGCCATATCGGGCTGGACAGTGTGCCGGGCCATGGCTCCACCTTCTGGTTCACGCTGGATCTGGAAGTGTCCGATCAGGAGGCTTCGGATTCGGCCGGTTCTGCTGATATTGCCGGCCTGCATGTCGCACTCGACATCGCCGAACCGGAACTGGCGCAGACCATCAGCGCCTATCTGGTTCAGGCAGGCGCGGTACCAATGGATGCGGGCGCGCCGTCGGCGGATCTGGTGATCTATGCCGGGCGCAGCGGCGCACCCTGGCCCGTGCCGGAGGGGCCGCTGCCCGCCGTGGTGATTGCGGACGCGGATTCGCGCCGGTCAGGCGACTTTCCGGCTGGCACACAGCTTGTTGCCCGTCCCCTACGCCGGTCCGCCCTGTTCCGGGCGATTGCTGTCGCCGCCAACCGACTGGCCAGCAGTACGCCTGTCACGGCGGCAGCACCGCGCGCGGCCATCGCCGCCCCCAGCCCTGAGGAGGCAGCGACCCAGGGCCGTCTGATCCTGGTGGCGGAGGATCAGCGGGTGAACCAGATGGTGATCAGCCGGCAACTGTCGATCCTTGGATTCGCGGTTGAAATCCATGCCGACGGGGCAGCGGCACTGGCGGCCTGGCGTCCCGGCGCGCATGGTCTGCTGCTGACCGACTGCAACATGCCGGTGATGGACGGGTATGAATTAACCGCCGCAATACGCGCGCGGGAGGCCGAGGGCGGATTGCCGCGTCTGCCCATCATCGCCCTGACGGCCAATGCCATGGCGGGGGAGGATCAGCGCTGCATCAATGCCGGTATGGATGATTTCCTGTCCAAGCCACTGGACCTGACGCAGTTGGAACGCTGCCTGTCACGCTGGCTGGGAACGGCGGCGCCGACCGTGCCGTCGGCAGCGGCCCCGGCGGAAGCAGCAATCTTCGACTCTGCCATGACCATCGATCTGTTCGGCGGCCTGGATGGCGATGCGCGCGGGTTCCTGGCGGAGTTCACCAGCTCTCTCCACACCTTGCGGGCAGAGGCGGAGAAGGGCTTTGCCAGCGACGATATGGACGCGGCACGGCGCGGCATTCATGCCCTGGCCGGTGTTGCGAAGAATGGCGGCGCACCCGCGCTCGGCGCCCTGGCCGA
The DNA here is from genome assembly GCA_016463045.1 of Niveispirillum sp. Lineage (GTDB taxonomy): Bacteria > Pseudomonadota > Alphaproteobacteria > Azospirillales > Azospirillaceae > Niveispirillum. The sequence goes on along the minus strand of JAEMSB010000082.1, from coordinate 8,840 downwards.
CAGTATCGAACGCTCCCTGAAACAGGGGGACTATGCGGATGCGCGCACAAATGCCCTGAAAATACCCGGCATGATTGATCGGGTGGTTGCCGCCATCGACGCCTTGTAGTCAACTAGAACGGTCGGGGGTCGCAAGACCCCGGATACATGCGCGTCCATGGGGAAAAGTGCGATGGTGGGCTTCAGCAACTTCAGTCGTATGAATGCCCTGATCGTTGAAGATCAGGCCTTCATTCGAACCGTTGTGTCCCGTATCCTGAAGCAGCTTGAATTCAACCAGATTTTCGAAGCGGATGAAGGCACGGGCGGTCTTTCTCTTGCGCTTGAGCGCAAGCCGGACGTCATTATCTGCGACATCGAGATGGCGCCCATGGACGGGCTAACCTTCCTGCAGCAATTGCGGCAGAAGGAAGAACTGGGCCGGCGCACGCCCGTTATCTTCCTGACCAACCATGCCCAGAAGGACATGGTGCTGAAGGCCCGTGACCTGGGCGTGAATGCCTTTATCGCCAAGCCGGTGACGGTGGTGGGCCTGCGGGAGAAGCTTGCCGTACTGTTGAGCAACCGGCGGTGAGCGCGATTTCTTGTTCCCTCAAGCGCCGGGCGGGCGCCGCCGCGCCCTTGGCTCACGCGCTACAAGGCGCGGGCCGGTCGTCGCCGGCCACCAGCGGTCATTTACGATGATCGCTGGCATGACCTTCACCTGGCAGCGGTTCGACGATTTCGACATTGCCAGCCTCTACGCCATGCTGCGCTTCCGCCAGGATGTGTTCATCGTGGAGCAGCAGTCGCCCTATCCCGACCTGGACGGGCTGGACCCGTTTTGTCAGCATCTGCTGATCACCGATCTGGCAGGTGCGCTTGTCGCCTACCTGCGTGCGCGGGGGCCCGATGGCGACAGCCCGGCCTTCATCGGGCGTATCGTGGTGGGTCCGGCGGGGCGCGGCACGGGCCTGGGCCGGCGGCTGGTTCAGGAAGGGCTGGACTTCATGGACCGGACCTGGCCGGGGCAACCGATTGAGATTGGCGCGCAACAGCATCTGGCGGACTTCTATGCCGGTTTCGGTTTTGTCGCCGAAGGGCCGCCCTATGATGATGGTGGCATCCCGCATGTGACCATGTGGCGTCGGTAAACAGAACGCCTGGTTGAATTTCCGCGATTTTTATGGTCCGTTCACTATCGAAGATAGAGAATGGGGCGCGGGACGTGCGGATACCGGTACGGCATCTCCTGTTTTACGTGGCGGCCATTGCCGCCGTCGTCACCTTCCTTTGGCTGCAGATGGCAGAAGCCAACCAGCGCCTTGAGGAACAGCGGCAGACGGCCCGTGTGGACGTGACGCGCCGCGTGGAACAGGCGATCGGCACGGCGCTGGATTTCCTGGAACTGATGCATGCGCAGATGGAGGAAGGGCTGGTCAAGGCGGTGCCGGGTGCTCCGCCCACCCCGCTGCGCCGCGCCCTGCAGGCGGGCGAGGATGGTTCCTACCATCTGGACAATCCGCCCAGCCCCTATGAGCGCGATCTGGTCGGCAATATGACGGGTCTGGGCGGGCTGAACAGCCGCGGTCCGGATTTTGAGGCGGAGATGGAGGCAGCACTATCGCTGCACACCGCCTTCGCCCAGGCGCAGCGGCGGCTACCCAATATCCCCTGGGTGTATTACATCTCCGCAAGCCGGTTCAGCTTTGTCTATCCTTATGTCGCTTCGACGGAACTGACCTTTGCGGATAAAGACCTGGAGATGGAGTACTTCCAGGCTTCCCTGCCCGCCAACAACCCGTCGGGGGAGCTGTTCTTCTCCAAACTTTATGAGGATGATGGCGGCAAGGGCATGATGGCCACTATCGGCATGCCCGTTTATCAGGGTGACCGGCATCTGGGCGTGGTCGCCCTGGATATGACGGTCGGCTACCTCTCTTCCCTGCTGGACGGGTTTCCGGCGGGGTTCGGCACACTGGCGCTGGTAGCGCCCGACGGGCAGGTCATCGGCGTGTCGCACGGCGAGGGGCGTCGGCATCCGCCAGAGGCCGCCTTGAAGGCCGCCATCGAAGAGACGATCAGCCGCGACGGCCAGATGCGGCTGGAGAAAGATGGCTGGACCTTCACCAGCCATATCCTGCGCAAATCGCCCTGGCGCATGGTGATGGCACAGGATGGCACGGGCCATCTGCGCGCCGTCATGCGAGAAAGCACGCCCCCCATCCTGGTGGCGCTGCTGCTGCTGGGGCTGATCGGGGGCATGGAATTCCGCCGCCGTACCGATGCCCGCATCCGCAAACAGTCCGACATCCTGGCCGCCACCAACCTGGATCTGGCCCGCGCGCGGGACGAGGCCGAACAGGCCACCCGCGCCAAATCCACCTTCCTGGCCACCATGAGCCACGAAATCCGCACGCCGATGAATGGCGTGCTGGCCATGGCCGAAATGCTGGCCGACACCCCGCTGAACGAGGATCAGCAGGGTATGGTGAAGGTGGTGCGCGACAGTGGCGGCGCGCTGCTGACCATCATCAACGATATCCTGGATTTCTCGAAGATCGAGGCCGGCAAGCTGGATATCGAATGGATCGATACCGACATCCTGTCCCTGGCCGAAGGGGTGGGCGATCTTCTGGCCCGCCGGGCGGAGGAAAAGAGCCTGGCCCTGACCGTGGATGTCGATCCCGCCCTGCCCCAGAATCTGGTGGCCGATCCCACCCGCCTGCGTCAGGTCCTGCTGAACCTGACGGGTAATGCCATCAAGTTCACCGAACATGGCGGCGTCACCGTCCGTTTGAACCGCATGCCCGATGCGGGCGAAGGCAAGGTCGGTCTGCGGGCGGAGATTGTGGATACGGGCATCGGCCTAACGCCGGAGCAGCAAGCCAAGCTCTTCCAGCCCTTCGCCCAGGCCGACGGGTCCACGGCCCGCCGCTTTGGCGGGACCGGGTTGGGCCTGTCCATCTGCCGCCGTCTGGTGGAATTGATGGGGGGGAACATTGGCGTCACGTCGGAAGCGGGCGAAGGCTCCACCTTCTGGTTCGAACTGCACCTGGACGAAGGCCAGGCGGATGAAGGGGCGGCAGATGAGCCATCACTGTGGGGTCTGCGCGTCGCCATCCTGGGCGGTCTTCCGGCAGAACGCGCCAGCCTGACCCGCACCCTGACGGCGCGGGAGGCGGAAGTGGTGGAGATGGCGGACGAGGCATCGGCCCTGACAGCCCTGCGTCAGGCCGCTGCCGACGGCATGCATTTCCACGCGATCCTGATCGATGCCTATCCGGGCGACGGGGTCGGGCTGGATATCGCCCGCCGGCTGGGGCTGGCGAACGGTACGGGGGGAACGCGCACGGTGCTGATCGCGCCGGTATCGCTGGTTTCCACCCTGTCGGAGGCGGGTCGGGGCAAGGGTATCTTCGCCGCCATCCCCAAACCGGTGCGCCAGGCCCGCCTGATCAAGGTGGTGGCCGCCGCCGATGGCCGCGCCTCCCTGGACATTACCGCCACCACGGGCAGCAGCGAGACCGTCTGGCAGGCACCGGAGGTGGATGAAGCGGCGGCCAATGGCGCCCTGGTCCTGGTGGTGGAGGATAATGCCACCAACCAGATCGTCATCCGGCAGGCCATGCGCAAGCTGGGCTTTGCTGCCGAGATCGCAGGCAATGGGCTGGAGGGTCTGGAAGCGTGGCGCACGGGCCGGTTCGGATTGGTGGTCACCGACTGTCACATGCCGGAAATGGACGGGTATGACATGACCCGCGCCATCCGGGTGGATGAAGGCGCCGCCGCCGATTGCCGGCATGTGCCCGTCATCGCGCTTTCCGCCGATGCGGTCAGCGATGCGGCCCAGAAATGCCGCGATGCCGGCATGGATGATTACCTGACCAAACCCATCGAACTGGCCAAGCTGGAAGCCGCCATCCTGCGCTGGGCACCGGTGACGGCGGAGATGCGGCGGCGTGTGTCAGCCAAACACGCGCCACCTGTGGCCCCCGCCCCCACCGCACCCGTCGCAAAGGCCGAAACCGATCCCGCCATCTTCGATCCCAACCGGTTGAAGGAAATGTTCGGGCATCTGGATGCCGAGGCCATCGCCCTTCTGGATGAGTTCCTGGTGCAGGCAGAAGCACGGGCAGCCGCCGTCGAGGAGGCGCTGAACAATGGCGACCTGAAAGCGGCCAAGGATGGGTCCCATTCCCTGAAAGGGTCCGCCAATGGCGTGGGCGCCGTTGCCCTGGGCGACCTGTTCGCCCGGATCGAGGTGGCCCTGAAACAGGGGGACGAGGATATGGCGCAGGATCTGCGCTGGAACATCGCGCCGGCCTTTGAGGATCTGCGCCATCAAATCAGACTTGTGAAAGGGTGACGGCACCATGGCCGATGTGGATTTCGCCAAGCTGAAGGTCCTGATCGTCGATGACGATCAGTTTTATCGCGGTATCCTGAAACGGCTGCTGTTTCAGGCGGGCGTGCGCATGATCGCGGAAGCCGAGAATGGCGAGGCGGCCATCGCCTCCATCACGCGCCTGAAACCCGATGCTGTTCTGTGCGATATCGAGATGGAGCCGGTGAACGGCATCGAGGTTTTGCAGCGTATCCGTTCCGTCGATATCAAGCATATCGCCACCACCCCCATCGTGATGGTCACCAGCCACGCCACCAGCGATCTGGTGAAGCAGGCGGTTCAGTATCAAGCCTCTGGCTATTTGGTGAAGCCGGTATCCCTGACCGACATCCAAAAACGTCTGACGGTAGCCATTCAGACGCGACCGGAAGTGTAACGGCGGCGACCGCCGCCGCGCGGCCCATGCCGCATGAGCTAAGTCGCCGGATGGCGGCGCCCGGCGCATGAGGGAACATTATTACCCTTGGCAGAAGGGAGCGGAAACCCCACATTGCGGGCAAGTTCATGTTCCGACGGGAGAATTGCCCCTATGTCCCTGACCAGGAAGGCCTTGGCCGCCCTTGCCGTCACCCTGCTGACCGGCACCGCCGCCCTTGCCGCGCCCAAGGAGTTCACCACCTTTCCGGCGCCGAAGAACCGGCATGATGTGAAGGTGACGGTGGTGGCAGAGGGGCTGGACACGCCCTGGTCCATCGCCTTCATGCCCGATGGTCGCATTCTGGTCACCGAGCGCACGGGCAATCTGCGCGTCGTGAAGGATGGCAAGCTGCTGCCGGAACCGGTTGCCGGCCTGCCCAAGATCGAGGAGTTCAAGCAGGGCGGCCTGATGGATATCGCCCTGGACCCCGATTACGCCCAGAACCGCTACGTCTATCTCTCCTTCATGGAGAAGGCGGAGAAGGGGCCGGACGCCAAGCCGCGCGATCAGGACAAGGGCAACCGCACCGTCATCGCCCGCTTCACCGATGATGGCACCGCGTTGAAGGACATGAAGGTCCTCTACAAGGGCGCCCTGGTCGATAGTGGCTTCCATTTTGGCAGCCGCTTCGCCTTTGACAATCAGGGCCATATCTATTTCAGCATCGGGGAGCGCGGGTCGCAGGACCGGGCGCAGGACCTGATGGATGCCGCCGGCAAGGTGTTCCGCCTGAACCGCGACGGCACCGTGCCTGCTGATAACCCGTTCGCGGGCCGCAGCGACGCGCTGCCGGAGATTTTCTCCTATGGCAACCGCAACCCGCAGGGGCTGGCTACACAGCCGGGC
>JAEMSB010000082.1:0-3179 GCA_016463045.1 Niveispirillum sp. | reverse complement strand
GGGCCGCAGGGCTGGGATGAAATCAACATCATCCGCCCCGGCACCAATTACGGCTGGCCCGTCATCACCTATGGCAAGACCTACGGCCTGGGCCTGAAGATCGGTGAAGGCACCGAAAAGGCCGGCATGGTGCAACCGGAGCTGTATTTCGTGCCCTCGCTGGCCGTGAATGGCATGACCTTCTATGATGGCGGCTCCCTGCCCTTCTGGCGCGGCGACCTGATTGTCGGGCTTCTGGCCGGCGGCATCGCGCGTCTGGATGTGGAGGGGGAGAAGGTGGTCGCCACCGAACGCCTGCTGGAGAACGAACTGCCCCGGACCCGTGATGTGGCGCAGGGGCCGGATGGCCGTCTCTATGCCCTGATCGAGGCGCCGGGGACGGATGGCAAGCTGGTCCGTATCGACCGGAAGTAAGGGGGATTGACCATTCCTGCGGGGCTGGATAATTTCAGCCCCGCAGTGGCGCTGCTTTCCGGCTAATCGGACCTAAATCTACGCCCCTTTCCGTACCGGTAAACGGGAAACAGGGGAAGCGCGCCATGACCAATGCCAATCACGACCAGACCGTTTCCACCAATGAAGCCGGCTATAACCGCTGGTCACGCCTTTATGACGCGTATCCCAACCCAACGGTCGCCGCCGACGATCTGGCCTTCCCGCCGTTCTGGGCGCATCTGTTCGGCATGAATGTGCTGGAAATCGGCTGTGGTACGGGACGGCATACGCTGAAGCTGGCCAGGGCCGGCAATCGGGTGACGGGGGTGGACCTGTCACCGGGCATGCTGGAACAGGCGGCGCTGAAGCTGGCAGGTTTGCCTGTCACCTTGATACAGGGCGACGTGATGGCCGGGATCGACATTCCCGGTGGGCCGTTCGATGCGGCGCTGACCGCCCTGGTCATCGAACATATCAGTGACCTGACGGGATTCTTCGCGCGGGTGAAGGCGCTGCTGAAGCCGGGTGCCGCCTTCTACATCTCCGAAATCCATCCCGACCGCACCGCCACCGGCACCTTCGCCCATTTCAAGGATGAGGATGGGCAGGAGGTGGCGCTGGCCGGATATCCGCACAGTGTGGCGGATGTGGAAACGGCAGCCCATGCCGCCGGCTTGGCGATAGAGCAAAGCCGCGATGTTCTGGGCAATGATGCCCTGGTGGCGCTGAACCCGAAATGGGAACGCCACCAGGGCCGACCGATGTTGAAGATATGGGTGCTGCGGGGTTGATCACACCTGCAGCGCCTCCACCAACGGCAAATGGCGCAGCCGCTTGCCCGTGGCCGCCGACAGGGCATTGGCGACCGCCGGGAAGGTGGGCGGCAGGCCGGGTTCGCCGACACCGCCCAGCGCCTCCCCGGAATTGATGAAGTGGACGTCAATGACGGGCGGGGCTTCGGAATGGCGCATCAGGCGGTAGCTGTCGAAATTGCGCTGTTCGGCGCGGCCATCCTTCACCGTCACCGCCTCATACAGACCTGCCGACAGGGCCATGACCACACCCCCCATCATCTGGCTGCGCGCGCCATCGGGCAGGACGACATCGCCGCAATCCAGGACCGTGGTGACCTTATGGATCTTCGGCTGTCCGTCGGACACCGACGCTTCCACGACATGGGCCGACAGGGAACCGAAGCTGGCGAAGAAGCCGATGCCCTGGGCATGGCCCTTGGGCAGCTTCTTGCCCCAGTCGGACTTGGCGGCGACCAGATCGATCACGGCCAGCGCCCGCTTGTTCCCGGCCAGCAACTGCCGGCGGAAGGCCACCGGGTCCTTGCCGGCGGCGGCGGCCAGTTCATCGATGAAACATTCCAGGAAGAAGGCATTGTGCGTGGCGCCCACGGCCCGCCAGGGGGCCGTCGTCACACGCACATGCCGGCGCGCCCAGTCCAGCTTGAAGTTGGGCAGGTTATAGGGAAGGTTCGACAGATCCTGTACCGAGGAGCCATCCAGGTCCGTCTCCTTCACATTGCCGGGGGTGAATTCGGCGCGCATGGAGGGGCCGGAGATACGGATGGCCATGCCCGTGACCTGCCCCTTCGCATCCAGTGACGCGGTCAGGCGGGCCATCTGGGCCGGGCGGTAATGGCCCCGCTCGAACTCATCCTCTCGCCGCCAGAAGAACTTGATGGGGGTACCGGCCATTTCCTTGGCCACCTGTGCCGCACCGGGAATGCCTTCATCCATCAGGCGCCGGCCAAAGCCGCCACCCAGCATCAGTGTATTGACCGTCACCGCCTCCGCATCGATGCCCAGCGTGCTGGCGGCGGTGCGGCGGGAGCGGTCCTGCACTTGGGTCGGCGCCCAGAGTTCCAGCTTGCCATCCTTGAACAGACCGGTGCAGCTCCACACCTCCATCGGGGCGTGACAGACATAGGGGACGGCATAATCGGCGGTCACCGTCTTGGCCGCAGACTTCAGGGCCGCCGCCAGATCGCCGCGTTCGGTCGCGGGAATGGCGTTGTCGGCGCTCAACCCCTCAATCATCGTGGTGGTCAGGGCCGCGCTGTTGATGCCGTCCTGGGGCGAAGGGGCCATGGTGATGGTGACGGCGTCGGCCCCCTTCATGGCGGCCCAGACACTGTCGGCCACCACGGCCACGCCGCCGGTGATCTTCACCACCTTCTTCACGCCCTTGACCTTCAGGGCCGGGGCGGCATCGAAACTGGCAATGTCGCCATAAAAGACGGGGTTCAGGCGGGCGCAGGCATAGAGCATGCCGGGCAGGCGGAAATCCATGCTGTAGATAGTTTCGCCGCGCACCTTGGGCGGGATGTCCAGGCGGGGGATATCCTTGCCCACATAACGCCGGGTGCTCGGATCGCGCAGGGTGGGATTGTCAGGCGGCGTCAGCTTGGCGGCGTCTTCGGCAACCTCGCCAATCCCCAGACTGCGCTTGGACGGGGCATGGGTCAGGCGGCCATTATCCAGGGTGACGGTGGCGGGATCAACCTGCCAGCGGTTGGCCGCCGCCTGGATCAGGACGGCGCGGGCCTGTGCCGCCCCCTTGCGCAGATGGTCATTCCAGCGGCGCACCCCCTGGCTGCCACCCGATCCCATGGACCCGCCCCAGCGATAGGCATCGGCGGGGATGGCGGTTTCAACCGATACGGCGGCGAAATCTACCCCCACCTCATCCGCGATGATGGCGGCATGGGCGGTGTGCGTGCCCTGCCCCATTTC
>JAEMSB010000551.1 GCA_016463045.1 Niveispirillum sp. | reverse complement strand
GTCTTAACACGCGCCCTCAGGCGCCGGGCGGGCGCATCCGCGCCCTTGGCTTGCGCGGGCACGTGCCCGCGGGCGCTCAATGCGCCAACCGGTCCAGAGCGGGCGTTGCCCACCCTGGACCGGTATCAGGCCTTTCCGCCGGCGTTGTTAGAGTCTGTTTTGCTGTGTGACTCACGCTTCAAAAGATTGCATTTGAACCGATCACACTTCAGTACCGCCCCGACGGGAGGATGCATGATCACGGGTCCCCGCCTGATGCCAGGTGTGGCCGCGCCGCTGTTCGACCGGCTGGTCGATACGGAGGATGCGGCAGGTGCGCAGTCCATGCTGGACCGCGACGGGCTGATCCTGTCCATCGCGGGGGAGATTTCGCTGCTGCTGAACACACGCTGCCCGCGGTCCCGTGATGTGATGGCGGGACGGCGGCGCACGACCCTGGATTACGGCATTCCCGACCTGTCGGGCTTCCAACCCTTTGACAGCGCCGCAGAGGCTGCCCTGGTGGCCGAACTGGAGATGGCGATCACCACCTTCGAACCCAGGCTGCTGTCGCCGCGCGTGCATCTCTCGCGCCTGACGCCGGCCCTGAAGGAAGCGTTCCTGACCGAATGGTCGCAGCGTGCCGCATCGCTGCCGCCCAATCAGGGGCTACGCCGGCAGGGGGCCTGGTTCACGGTGCTGCCGCCCGAACATGACCGCCGCGCCCTGCTGGTGGAGGTGGAGGGTTCAATTCGGCTGGATGACCGGATCGAACCGGTCAGTTTCCCTGTGATGCTGCGCGATGCCTCGGGAGGCCGCGATGCCGCGTGACGAGGCCGAAGCCCTGTTCGCGGCGTATGAACGCGAACTGATGTATCTGCGCAATGAGGGGGCGGAGTTTGCCCGCACCTATCCGCGCGTGGCAGGGCGGCTGGATTTCAACGGCCATGAAAGCCGTGACCCGCATACCGAACGGCTGCTGGAAAGCTTTGCCTTTCTGACGGCCCGCATCCAGCGCACCCTGGACGCGGAATTCCCGCTGATCCCGTCGGCCCTGCTGGACACGCTCTACCCCGCCCTGATGGCCCCGGTGCCCAGTGCGGCCATCGCGCATTTCGAGGTGGACCCCGGTCAGGCGCGGGCGGCACAGGGTTTCCACCTGCCCGACAATATCGCCCTGCATGCCGAAAGCCCCTCGCACGGGCTGACCTGCCGCTTCAATACCTGTTATCCGGTCAAGCTGTGGCCGGTGCAGGTGGTACGGCAGGAGATGCTGCGACCGGAGAAGTTCCCCTTCCTGGCGCGGCTCGGCGGGGCCGCCGTCTGGCGGCTGCGGCTGCGGGCACAGGGCAACCTGACCTTTGCCGACATGCAGCCCGACCGCCTGCGCCTGTTCCTGGATGGCGAGCCGGCGGTGGCCGGTCCCCTGATGGAAATGCTGCTGGACCAGTCGCGCGCCGTTGTTCTGGCACCCGCCGTGGATGGCGCTGAACCCACCGCGACCTTGAAGCCGGATTGTCTGTCGCCTGTGGGCTTCGCGCCGGATGAGGACCTGCTGAGCTTCCCCGTCCATGCTCATCAGGGCTATCGCCTGATCCGGGAATATTTCGTGTTCCCTCAGAAATTCCTGTTCCTGGACGTGGATTTCACCGATGCGGACGGCAATCCCGCCACCTGGCCCACGGGGGCGGAGGTGGACCTGTTCTTCTTGCTGAAACAGCAGCCGGAACGGGCGGAGCGGCTGGAACGGGTGACGGTGCGCCTGAACTGCGCGCCCATCATCAATCTGTTCCCCAAGACCAGCGAGCCGCTGCGCCTGGATCAGACACAGTCCGAATATCGTCTGTTGCCCGACAGCCGCTGGGAACGGTCCACGGAAATCCATTCGATACAGAAGGTTTCCGCCGTCATGAACCGGGCGGACGAGACGGCGTTGGTGCGTCCCTTCTTTTCCTACGACCATATGGCCGTGCGGGCCGCGCCCGACTGTTTCTGGATGGCGCGGCGGCGGCCCACGGTGCGGGCCGACATGCCGGGGACGGATATGTTCCTGTCGTTCGTCGATCTGGCGCTCGACCCCTCGCTGCCGCCCACGCGCACCCTGTTCGCCCACACGCTTTGTACCAACCGGGGCATGGCCGAACAACTGCCGCCCGATACCGTACTGAACCTGGAGGTGGATGCACCGGTGCGCGAAGTGCGCTGTCTGACCCGGCCCACGCCGCAGATCAGCGCGCCCGAACAGGGCGAAACCTTGTGGCAGCTGGTCTCGGCCCTGACCTTGAACCATCTGTCGCTGGCTGATGATGGCAGCGGGTCGGCCCTGCGCGCGCTCAGGGAGATCATGGTGCTTTATGGCGATGGCTGCGGTGCCGCTGTGCATCAGCAGGCGGGCGGCATGACGGCCCTGTCGTCGCGCCCCGTCACCCGGCGTTTGGGGAACGAGGCCTGGCGCGGTTTCGTGCGGGGCACGGAGATTAGCCTGACCATCGATGAAAGCCAGTTTGCGGGCGGCAGCGCCTATCTTCTGGCCAGCATCCTGGACCGGTTCCTGGCGCTTTATGGCCGGGTCAACAGTTTCACCCAGCTGGTGCTGAACAGCGCGCAGCGCGAAGGAGTGTGGAAGCGATGGCCGGCGCGGGTTGGCGAACGGAACATTCTCTGATCAGCCAGTTGCGGGCGAACCCGGAATGGTTCGACCTGTATCAGGCGGCACTGATCATGGAACGCGACGCCGCGCGCGGCGGGGCCGCACCCGTGCCTGTGGGCGAAGGGGCCGATGCCGGGCAGGAGGCCATCCGTTTCCATGCCAGCCTGCGCGCGCGTCCGTCGGCTGACCCGCTGGAGCGGATCGATCGCCGCGAAACGCCGTCGGGCCGCACGCGGTTCCGGGCGAAGATCAATTTCCTGGGCCTGGGCGGACCCTTCGCGCCGCTGCCGCCGCCGGTATCGGAACTGCTGGCCGCCCGGGTGCGGGCCGGCGATGCCGCCATGCGCGACTTCCTGGACCTGTTCACCCATCGGCTGGCCAGCCTGCTGGTGCGGTCGCGCCGCGCGCACCGGCCCGACATGACCGGCAAGGCGCCGTGGCGCACCGGCATGGCCGACTGGCTGGCCGCGCACCCGGATACCGACAGCCAGCAATTGCGCGCCT
>JAEMSB010000081.1 GCA_016463045.1 Niveispirillum sp. | reverse complement strand
GCGGCAGAGGGGGTAAAGCCCGGCACCGTACCCTGGATGCGCGCCGTCGATGACGCCACCAACCTGGCCGAAGCCGTGACCCTGGCGCGTGGCACGTCCGCCATCGCCGTCAAGCTGTATGACAATCTGCGGCCACAGGATGTTCGCGCCATCACGACAGAGGCGCACCGCCAGGGCCTGCGCGTCTGGGCCCATGGCATGGTGTTTCCCACCCCGCCCGCCGATGTCGTGGCCGCCGGCGTCGACAGCATTTCCCACACCTGCTACCTCGCCTACCACATCTCCAACCCCCGGCCCCTGACCTACAGGGACCGGCGTCTGGTGGAGATTGACCGGCTGAAGGGCGGCGATAATCCGGAAATGGCGGCCCTGTTCCGGGACATGGCCAAGCGCGGCATCATTCTGGACGCCACCCTGCGCGTTTATCAGGAATATGATAGGCGTCTGGCCGCCAAACCCGACATGAAGCCACGGCCCCATTGCACGCTGGAGGTGGCGGCGGCCCTGACGGCGCAGGCGCGGCGTGAAGGCGTCACCATCGTCACCGGCACCGACGGCGTACCGCCCGCCGCCCATCCCTGGCCCGCGCTCTATGACGAACTGAACCTGCTGCACAGCCGTGCCGGCATGGGCACGGCGGAGGTGATCCGCGCCGCCACGCTGGACGGTGCCCGCGTCCTGGGCCAAGAGGCGGAGATGGGCAGCGTGGAGGCCGGCAAGCTTGCCAATTTCGTGGTGCTGGCCCGCGACCCGCTGGCCGATCTGGCTAACCTGACCTCCATCCGTTTCACGGTGAAGCGCGGCACGCGCCTTGACCGGACCGCCTATCGCCCCATCACCGCACAGGAGATGCCCCAGGATGACTGAGATTGCCCGACGCCATCTGCTGCTGACCGGGGCTGCGGCGGCCCTGCTGCCCACGGCGGTACAGGCCGCCACCGCCATCCCCGGCCCCGCAGGCGCCAGCAGCATCCGCGACATGCTGGTCATCAATGCCCTGGGCGGGCTGGGCAATCCCAATGTGAAGCCGGCGGACGGTGCCTCACGGGCGGAAAAGCTGCGCATTGATCAGCGCGCGCTGGAAGATGCCCGCCGGTCGGGCCTGCATGTGGTCAACAGCACCATCGGCTGGGTCGCGGGTCCGGGGGAGCCGTTTGAATTCAGCGTGCGGGAGACGGCCTCCACCCTGCTGCAAATCCGCAATCAGCCGCGTGATCTGTCCTTGATCCTGACGGCGGGCGATATTGAGCGCGCGCGGGCCGAGGGCAAGATCGGCATCATCATGGGGTTCCAGAACGCCACCATGTTCGGCAAGGACGCCAGCCGCGTCGATATCTTCGCCGATATGGGCGTGCGGGTCATGCAACTGACCTACAATGTCCAGAATGACCTGGGTTCCGGCAGCCTGATGCCGGAGGACCAGGGACTGACCGATTTCGGGCGGGAGGTCATGGCCCGGATCGAGGCCAACAAGGTCATGGTCGACCTGTCCCATTCCAACCGCCAGACCTGCCTGGATGCGATCAAGGCGGCGACCCGGCCCCTGTCGATCAACCATACCGGTTGCCGCGCCATCACCGATCTGGCCCGCAACAAGACGGACGCCGAAATGCGCGGCATCGCCGACAAGGGCGGCTTTGTCGGCATCTATTTCATGCCCTTCCTGGCCAAGGGCCGCGTCGCCACCGCCGATGATGTCGCCACCCATATCCTGCATGCCGTCAAGGTGGCGGGGGAGGATCATGTCGGCATCGGCACGGATGGCTATGTCACCTCCTATGACGATATGGACGCCTATATGGAGGAGCTGCGGAAGGAGAATGAGCAGCGGGTGAAGCTGGGCATTGCGGCGGCGGGCGAAAGTGCGACCACCACCCCCTTCATCATGGATCTGCGCGGGCCGGGACAGTTCCAGAAACTGGCCGACCTGCTGCTGGCCAAGGGTCTGAAAACCGGACAGGTGGAAAAGATCCTGGGCCGTAATTTCCTGCGCTTTGCGCGCGATGTCTGGGGTTGAAGGGGAACCGCAATGATGAAGCATGCACTTGCCGCCGGCCTGATGCTGGCCGGGTTTTCTACGGCACCGGCCATGGCCGATGACATGATCTTCCATAAATCCTTCCCCGGTGCCCCTTTCTCCGAATCGGTGGAGGTGGATGGAGTGCTTTACCTGTCGGGACAGCTGGGCACCGATGCCAACCTGAAACTGCCCGATGGCATGGCGGCGCAGGGCCGGCAGGTGATGGAGAATATCAAGGCCGCCGTGGAAAAACGCGGCCTGACCATGGACCATGTCTTCAAATGCACCGTTATGATGGCGGACATGAAGCAGTGGGGCGATTTCAACAAAATCTACGTCACCTATTTCAAGCCCGACCGCCTCCCCGCCCGCTCGGCCTTCGGCACCAACGGCCTGGCCCTGGGCGCGCTGCTGGAGGTGGAGTGTCTGGCGAAGATGAAGTGACTTAACCCTCGCCCTCCCCTTCCGCCCCCTGCTGCCGGGAAAAGCGGATGGAGGCGACCTCGTCGAACATCTGGGTTTCGCGGTAGCGGCGGGCTTCCTTGGCGGCAAGGTCGCGCTGTTCTTGCACCTGCTCGAACTTCTTCTGTTCGCGGAACGCCTCGGCCAGGGCTTCCTCCGCCCGCTCCAGTTCCAGGCGCAGGGTGGCGGCCCGGCGTTCATACTCATCGCGCAGCATCTCCACCCGCCGGGCAAAGGCCGGGTAGGACTTGGCTAGCATCAGGTCGGTGGCGGCCAGGTCGCGCTCCACGATCACCTGTTGTTCGAACTGCTCCCGCTCCGCTACCAGACGGTCCTGGCTTTCCTGAAGCTGGACCAGCACGCGGCGGCGCTGGTCCACCTCGCGCTGGTTCAGGCGGATCAGGGGTTTGAGGTCCTTCATCAGCCGGCACCGCCCAGGATGGCCGCCAGTTCGGCATAGCCCTGATCAAGGGTGCTGCGTTCCCCCTTGCCCTGACGCAGGAAGGCCTCGATCGCCGGATTGTAATGGATGGCCTCGTCCACCTGCGCGTCGCTACCCTTGCGATAGGCGCCCAGGCGGATCATCTCCTCCATGTCGGAATAGGCCGACATCAGGCGCCGCGCCTTGCCGACCAGGGCGTTCTGTTCGGGCGTGTTACAGCCGGGCATGGTACGGCTGACCGAGCGCAGGATATTGATGGCGGGATAACGCCCACGCTCGCCAATCTTGCGTTCCATCACGATATGCCCGTCCAGGATACCGCGCACCGCGTCGGCGATGGGTTCTTCCATGTCGCCGCCTTCGACCAGCACCGTGAACAGGCCGCTGATCGTGCCAACGCCCGTGCCCGGCCCGGCGCGTTCCAGCAGGCGCGGCAGTTCGGCAAACACGGTGGGGGGATAGCCCTTGGTGGTCGGCGGTTCACCGGCGGACAGGCCGATCTCACGCTGGGCCATGGCGAATCGGGTCACGCTGTCCATCAGGCACAGCACATCCTGTTCCTGATCACGGAAAAACTCCGACACGGCAAAGGTCAGATAGGCGGCCTGACGGCGCATCAAGGGCGGCTCGTCGGAGGTGGCGACGATGACGACGGACCGCGCGATACCTTCGGGTCCCAGATCATGTTCCAGGAATTCCTGCACCTCGCGTCCACGTTCGCCGATCAGGCCGATGACGCTGACATTGGCCTCTGTGTATTTGGCCAGCATGGACATCAGCACCGATTTGCCAACGCCCGACCCGGCGAAGATGCCCATACGCTGCCCCCGGCAGCAGGACAGGAAGGTGTTGATGGACTTCACCCCCAGATCCATCTTCGCTCCCACACGCTTGCGCGCATGGGCGGGCGGCGGACCGGCCTTGATCAGATAGGGCACCTCCCCCGTGGGCAGGGGGCCCTTGCCGTCGATGGGCTGTCCCAAGGCGTTGATGACCCGGCCCAGCCAGGCCTGCGTCGGATAGATGGAGGCCTGTCCCTCCGCCACCTCCGCCCGGCAGCCCAGGCCAATATCGTCCAGCGTGCCGAACGGCATCAGCAATGCGCGTCCACCGCGAAAGCCCACGACCTCGCACGGGACAGGTTTACCCCCGCGCGTGATGACGCGGCAGCGGCCGCCGATGGACAGGCGCCGTTCCACGCCCCCAACCTCCACCATCATGCCAAGCACCGAGGTGACACGGCCAAACACGGCATAGGTCGGCAAGGCGTTGATCTCTTGCACCAACTGATCGTGATCAAGCATGGAACGCCCCTGGTCTTTGACAAATCCGCAATGACATGGCCGGACACATACGAATGAACAGGCAAAGCCCCCTGGCAAAACCATTGGTCGGATAGCATATCCGTAGAGGCTCTGTTAACCTATCTGCCGTAGATGGGTTATACCCACTCCTGCTCCCGAGGAAACCATCATGCGCGTCCTGCTGGTTGAAGACGATGCCGCGATGCAGAAAAGCATCCAGCTGATGCTGTCCGCCGAAGGCGGGTACATCGTGGACGCCACCAGCCTGGGTGAAGACGGGCTGGAGATCGGTAAACTCTACGACTACGATATCATCATCCTGGATCTGATGCTGCCCGACATGGACGGGTACGAGGTGCTGCGCCGCCTGCGCGCCTCGCGGGTCAACACCCCCATCCTGATCCTGTCGGGCCTGTCCGATCTGGACAACAAGATCAAGGGCCTGGGCTTCGGCGCCGATGATTACCTGACCAAACCGTTCGACAAGCGGGAGTTGATCGCGCGTGTGCAGGCCATCATCCGCCGGTCCAAGGGCCATTCGGAAAGCATCATCCGCACCGGCAAGCTGACCGTGAACCTGGATGCCAAGACGGCCACGGTGGAGGGTGCGCCCCTGCACCTGACCGGCAAGGAATATGGCATTCTGGAGCTGCTGTCCCTGCGCAAGGGCACGACCCTGACCAAGGAGATGTTCTTGAACCATCTCTATGGCGGCATGGATGAGCCGGAACTGAAGATCATCGACGTCTTCGTCTGCAAGCTGCGCAAGAAGCTGACCAATGCCACAGAGGGCGATAATTATATCGAAACGGTTTGGGGCCGCGGCTATGTGCTGCGCGACCCGACCGAGGGTGCCGTGGCCACAAAGGCCGCCGGTTGAGCAGGCCACAGCGTATCCTGCTTCTGGGCGGCGGGCACGCCCGCCCGCCCCTGTTGAAACGCCTTTCCGCCCTGGGCCGGGCTGGGCACAAGACCACGCTGCTGTCCCCTGCGCCGCAGGTTTGGGCAGAGGCCGTGCCGGCCCTGCTGGCCGGGCGGATCGATCCCGCAACCGCCCGACTGGATGCCGGCGCCCTGGCACGGGATGCGGGCATCGGCTTCATCGATGATGCCGTTCTGGGCCTGGACCTGAAGGCGGGTCTTGTGCATCGGCATGAGGGGGAGCCCGTCCCCTTCGACCTGCTTTCCATCGCGCCCGATGCGGGCACCCGGCCCCTGCCCGGCACGCAGGGCCATGCCCGCTGCTTCGCCACCCGCCCCCTGTCCCGTCTGCTGGACCTGCGTTCGGCCCTGGAAGCGCGGTTTGAGCAGCATCCGGGTCGCGTCGTCGCCCTGACCATTGCCGGCGGCGGGGTAGAGGCGGTGCGCATCGCCCTGTCGATCATCAATCTTGCCGCCATGCTGGGCGGGCATGTGGCTGTCACCCTGCTGATGCGCGGCCTGATCCTGACGGGATTGCCGGGACCGGCGGGGGTTAAGCTGGCGGAAATCCTGTCGACCCATGGCGCCATCCTGATCGAAAAGGCACCCGTGGCGCGGGTGGAGGGGAATGAGGCCGTGCTGGTCAATGGTGACCGCATCGCCTTCGACCTGTTCTTGAATGCGACCGGCGGGGCGGGGCCGGACTGGCTGAAAACCAGCGGGCTGGATGTCGATGCGAACGGTCGCCTGCGCTGTGATGCCAAGCTGTTTGTCGGCGGGCTGGAACATGTGCTGGCGGGTGGAGAGGCGGTCAGCGCAGATGGCGGGCGCCATCCAGGCTGGGGCACGCTGACCGATAATCTGACGGCGATGGCCATTGATCTGGTGCCCCGCCGGGCATCGCCGCGCAAACCGCCCCTGTTCTTCGACCTGGGCAATGGCGAGGCGCTGGCCGCCTGGGGCCGGCGCTGGATGCTGGGCCGCACCGCCCTATGGGCCCTGCGCTGGGCCGAGGGGCGCTGGCTGCTGTGACCGCAAGAACCGGGTCGCTGCTGCGGCCCTGGCCTGCCATCGTCGCCCCATCCCCAATGATGGAGCGCCCTCATGTCCTATATTGTCAGCGGCCTGCAATCCGCACCCTTCGCCCCCCTGTTCGGCCTGGACGATCAGGCGCTGGCCCAACGCGGCATCCGGCGCATGACGGCGCCGCAGGATGGGCTGTATCCCTGCCGCGTCACGCTGGCCGATGTGCCGGCGGGCACCGATGTCCTGCTGCTATCCTATCAGCATCAACCGGCCCACACGCCCTACCGCGCCGAGGGGCCGATCTTCGTCACCGAAGGTCATGCCGACACGGCGGTGGCGACGGATGAGGTGCCATTAATGATGGCCAAGCGCATCCTGTCCGTCCGCGCCTATGACGGCGATGACATGATCGTCGATGCCGATGTGGTGGACGGCAAGGACGCCGACGCCCTGTTCCGGCAGTATCTGGCCCGGTCAGAGGTGGCGTATCTGCATGTGCATCTGGCCCGGCGCGGATGCTATGCCGGGCGGGTCGACCGTATGTAAGTGTGCCCTCAAACGCCGGGCGGGCGCATCCGCGCCCTTGGCTCACGCCGCATGTGCGGCGGGCCGGCAGTCGCCGGCCTGCGCTGGCATGAGTTAGAAACTCATGCCAGCGGCTTAACCCGTCCGCCGGTCCTTCTCCGCCGCCCGTTCAATGGTGCGGGCGATGGGGAAGCGAATATGGACGCTGGTGCCCTTGCCCGGCGATGTCTGAATGACCAGCGTTCCGTCATGCAGACGCACCAGGGCGTTGACCAACGACAGGCCAAGGCCCGACCCGCCATGACCCTTGGCCAGCCCGCCTTCAAGCTGCGTGAAGGGTTCCAGCGCCTTGGAAACCATGGACGGGTCCATACCGATACCCGTATCCGACACGGTCAGGCAGAGGCGGCGATCGGGTTCGAAACTGGCCGACAATTTTACCTTGCCGCCCGCCGGCGTGAACTTGACCGCGTTGCCGACCAGATTGATCAGGATCTGCCGGATGGCGCGTTCATCGGCCTGCAGGGCCGGCAGGTCGGGGGAGACATCCAGGATCAGGCCCATGCTGCCGCTTTCGGCCAAGGGCTGCATCAGGCGATGGACGCCGCGCAGGATACGGGCCAGATCCAGCGGCTGTTCATTCAGCTGGAACTTGCCCGCCTCCAGCCGTGAGAAATCCAGCACATCATTGACCAGGGCCAGCAGATGCTTGCCGCCATCATGGATGTCGCGGGCATGTTCGACATAATGTTCATCGATGGGACCATAGGCCTGATCGGCGATCAGCTGTGAAAAACCGATGACGGCATTCAGCGGCGTGCGCAACTCATGGCTCATGGTGGCCAGGAACTGCGACTTGGCGAGGTTGGAATTCTCCGCCTCCACCTTGGCCTTGCCCAGTTCCTCCAGCAGCAGGGAATGGCGCTGGATCTCCGACGTCACCCGGTCGATGACGCGGTTATACTGGGCGGCGATCAGTTCCACATCCGATTGCGGTTCCACATGCACGGGCCGGTCGAACTTGCCCTCCTGGCGGTGACGCTCCATCTCGGCGGCAAGGTCAAGCATGGGGGATGTGGCGCCATGTTCGGCCACGTTCAGGCCCAGCCGTTCCGCCTCCACATCAATGCGCAGCGGGAAGATGCGGTTGATGACCCGCAGCAGGATATAACCGCTGCCAAAGGTAAAGACGCCGCAGGCCGCTACACCCGTCAGCTGCACGCCCAGTTGCTGCCACCGCGACAGGCCCGTGCCGAACAGGGCGACATCCCCGAACAACGCCACGCACAAGGTGCCCCAGATACCGGCGAACAGATGCACCGGCACGGCGCCCACGGCATCGTCGATCTTCAACCGGTCCAGCAGCACGCCGCCGGCAATGACGATGATCCCGGCCACGGCCCCGATGATGGCAGCCGACCCGGTGCTGACCACCAGCGCACAGGCCGTAATGCCGACCAGACCGCCCAGAATACCGTTGAGAAAATGTTCGACGCGCGGCTTCGGCTCCATCAGCACGGAAACAAAATGCCCCGTCAGGCCACCGGCACAGCCCGCCACCACGGTGTTCAGCAATACCCCCGGCGCCTTGTCCAGATCACCCAGCACCGACCCGCCATTGAAACCCAGCCAGCCGAACCATAGGACCAGCACGCCCGACGCCGCCATGGTCAGGTTGTTGCTGCCAAGCGCGCGCACGCCGGGATCAAAGCGCCCGGTACGCGGCCCAATGACCAGAACGGCAGCCAGCGACAGCCAGCCCCCCACCGAATGCACCACGGTGGAACCCGCGAAATCGATGAAGCCCAGCGCCGACAGCCATCCCTGGCTCTGCGGTCCTGCCATCCCACCCCAGGCCCAATGCCCGAAAACCGGATAGATCAGGGCCGATAGCAGGGCCGAGACGACGATATAGCTGCCATAGCCCATGCGTTCGGCCACCGCGCCCGACACAATCGTCGTTGCAGTGCCGCAGAACATGATCTGAAACAGGATGAAGACCAGGGGCGTCGCGGCATCCAGATGGTCGGGCATGAAACCGCCCGTGCCGATCAGGCCCAGCCAGCTGGGCCCGAACATGATGGCATAACCGAACAGCCAGAACAGGAAGCCGGCGATGCAGAAATCCATCACATTCTTGATGGCGACATTGATGGAGTTCTTGGCCCGGACGAACCCGACCTCCAGCAGGCAGAATCCCAGCTGCATCGCGAAGACCAGGGCCGTCGCGGTCAGGACCCATAGATGAACGACCGGATCACTCGTCATCCACATCCCCGCCGACGCCTTCCCCCCTCCCGTTGGGGGTGGGCCGGAAATATTGGTGAATATTATTGCGTGACACCGCTAACATCCATGCCAACACGGATCATGCTGCATTGCAATCGAACTTTCATGGCGATTATGCGGGGGCGCCGGGGAACAATTGCATGCCGGGGCTGGGATATTGCCCGCCGATGCCCCATGTTAGGGGGATCGGATTTCCGCCAACCCTTGGATAAGAAACGATGAAATACCTGCATACCATGGTCCGTGTGACCGACCTGGAGCAGTCGCTGGATTTCTACTGCAACAAGCTCGGCCTCAAGGAACTGCGCCGCATGGAAAACCAGGCGGGCCGCTTCACCCTGATCTTCCTGGCCGCCGATGAGACGCCGGACGCGCAGGTGGAACTGACCTATAACTGGGACCCGGAAGTCTATACGGGCGGGCGCAATTTCGGCCATCTGGCGTTTGAGGTGGATGACATCTATGCCACCTGCCAGTCGCTGATGGACAAGGGCGTGACCATCAACCGTCCGCCGCGCGACGGACGCATGGCCTTCGTCCGCTCGCCCGACAATATCTCGATCGAGCTGTTGCAGAAGGGCGGCTCCCTGCCCCCGGCAGAACCCTGGACCAGCATGCCCAATACGGGCGTGTGGTAAGGAAAGCAGGGGCGGGCCGGCGGGTCCGCCCTATTTCTTATACCGCCATATTGTCCAACAGCCGCACCCCGCCTAGCCGGGCGGTGCAGATCAGACGACCTTTGCCGGGCTGCATCAGGGGTTCCAGGGTCAGGGCGTCGACCAAGGCCAGGTAGTCAACGGCGGTGAAGCCGGCATCCAGCAGGGCCTTTGTGCCCGCCGCCAAGACCGCGTCCACCGCCTCTCCGGCGTGCAGACGGTCGATCACGCCGCGCATGACGCGATTGAGCTGCCCCGCCACCTGCCGCTGTTCAGGCGACAGATAGGCGTTGCGCGATGACAGGGCCAGCCCATCCGCCTCGCGCACCGTCGGCACGCCTTCGATCTGCACGGGGATATCCAGGTCGCGGACCAGTTGCCGGATGGTGCAGAGCTGCTGGTAATCCTTTTCCCCGAAACAGGCGACATCGGCACCGGCCTGCAACAGCAGCTTGGTCACCACCGTCGCCACACCCTGGAAATGGCCAGGGCGGAAGGCGCCCTCCCAGCGGGTGGTGACGGGGCCGACATCGATGCTGGTGGTGAAACCCGCCGGATACATCACATCCACCGTCGGCGCGAACAGCAGGTCGCAGCCAGCACTGGCCAGCTTGGCGGCGTCGCCGGCCTCATCACGCGGATAGCGGCTGAAATCCTCATTCGGGCCGAACTGGGTGGGGTTCACGAAGATTGTGGCGATCACCCGGTCGGCCAGTTCGCGCCCGCGCCGCACCAGGGTCAGGTGCCCGTCATGCAGGGCGCCCATGGTGGGCACCAGGGCCGTGCGCAGCCCCGCCTGCCTCCACGCAGACACCTGTTCACGCAGATCGGCGACGGTGCGGACGACAGGCAGGCTCATGATATCGGCTCAAGGTCTGTTTCGCGGGTGCGGCATAGGGAGGTATGCCGCCGCCGGCCCCGCGACAAGCGCTAATGCGCCATATAGGCCTTGATCTTGCGCAGCACCCAGCCCAGCAGGGGCAGCTTTTCATAAAACTGCTCTGCGGCATCCCAATGGTCGATATGGCTGGTCACCTGTCCGGCCAGATCGAACCGCACCTCTGACATGCCCTCGATGGTGCTGGGGCGCGGCTGTCCCTTGCGGCGGAAGACAAAACCCCAGCGCAGGTAAGCCGTCTGTTCCGACACAGCATGGTCGCGCACGATAAAACGCGGCTGTTCCAGCACGTCGAACATGGAAGTGAACACCGCCTTCATCCGGTCGCGCGACCGGAAATCATTAAACGGGTCTTTGAAATGCACGTCCGGCACGGCCAGCCGGTCCAGCCGCGCCACCGTTTCGGGTCGCAGTTCCTGATAAAAGCGGATATAGGCGGCCAGCGCCTGATCCACCGGAACCTGTCCATTCACCGATCCCATGCCAACCCGATCCAAGCCGTTTCCCAAGGGGCCGTTCCCGGCGCTTATTTCGGCACGGTTCCACGGACCATCATGAAATACAGTGCATCGGGAAAACGGCGCAACAGCAGAAGCAGCCAGGTAAAGCGACGCGGGAACGTTATCTGGAACCCGTTGCCTTTAAGCCCCGCTACCAGCCGCGCCGCCGCCTTCTCAACCGGCATCAGGAAGGGCATGGGAAAATCATTCTTGTCGGTCAGGGGCGTCTTGATGAAGCCAGGGCAGACCAGTTGCACCTTGATCCCATACCGCTCCACATCCAGCTTCAGGCTCTCGGTCATATTGTTCAACGCCGCCTTGGATGCACCATAAGCCAGGGACCGGGGCAAACCGCGATAGCCCGCCACAGAGGACACCACCGCCACCTGCCCCCGCCCAGCCGCGATCATGCCGGGCAGGATGGCGGCCAGACAATTGACCGTACCGATCAGGTTGACATCAATGGTGCGGGCGAAGGTGGCGGGGTCC
>JAEMSB010000550.1 GCA_016463045.1 Niveispirillum sp. | reverse complement strand
ATCCGGTGTCGCTGATCCAGGGGAAGGCCAAAGGCGTTGGCCAGCATCGTGTAGGGAATATCCAGCCGTTCCCCCAGGCGCAGGCCGGTGGTTTCCTCAAACCATATGATGCTGGCTTCCATATCGGAACAGGCCAGGACCAAAATGAACAGCCTGTCGATCAGGCTTTCGGCACGCGGCAGGTCGAAGGCCGGCAGGTTGCCGTTGATCTGCGTCAGATAGACGATTTCCCCATCCGGCCCCTTTACCTGCATCGGGTGGATGGTCGGCAGTCCGGTATTGAGGCGCGGCGGGCCGATGATCTCAAACGGGCTTTGCAGCATCCGTTCATTCACCGCCATGACATCCTGCACACAGATTTCCAGGGCGGCCCAGCCATGGGTGCGCAGCGGGCGATAGCTGTCGACGGGATCGCCCGCCACGAAGCGCACGAACACCTCCGCCCCGCTGGCGGGCTGCAGAACCAGATAGGCGCGGCCGGCACTGGCGGGACAGCCCCAGGCGGCGGCAAGCGCGACCGACAGGTTGCCACGTTCGACGATGGCGTAGTCCAGCCACTGCACATAGCGCGCGGCGCTGGCCTCCGGGTCGGTCACCGTCAGGGTGGCGGCGCGCAGCAGCTTCATCGGGCCAGTTCCTCGGCGATATTCTCGCTGGTTTCATCCAGGGCGGAAATGGCTTCCGCCTCCTGCTGCACCACGCGCAGGACGCGGGCCAGGAACTCCTGGTTCCACAGGCCGCGTTCGGCGGCTTCGGCCTTGCTGGGGGAGAAGCTGTCAATCTCTGCCCGGCTCACGATACCCTTGGCCGCCAGCAGTCGTTCCAGCGTGTCCAGGCGCTGGCGGGTCACCACCAGCTCGCCGGCCAGCGACATGGCGACCGCCAGCGCGCGTTCCGCCTCCCAGCTTTCCAGGAAGCGCGGGCGCTTGCCCGTGGGTTTGGCCGATGCCCCGGTCAGGGCCTGCTGGATCGACATTACGCAACCTCCTTGCGGGCACCCACGACGTGCCAGGCCGCCTTGCGGCCATAATCCTCGCCCTCGCTGTCGGCGGCGTCGGGGAAGATGGTCTTGTCCACCACGGCGGTCACGCCGCCATGGATCAGGCTTTCACGCGCAAAGCCGGCCTGCACCATCCAGGTATCCAGGTCCGCCTCATGCATCTTCGTCCAGAACGGTTCGGCATTATAGAACGCGTCCCAGTCGCGCATTGCCTGTTCGAACAGCGGCATTTGGGGCGAATATTGCGGCTGTTCGACATGCAGGACGATCCCGCCCGGTGCCAGCAGACGGTGCGTTTCCTTGAAGATGCGCTGCATGGAGCTGTAACTGGTTTCATGCAGGAACATCGTGGTCTGCACCCAGTCGAAACTGCCATCCGCGAATTGCGGCAGGCTTTCGACATTGGCCTGCACGAAGCGGATATTGTCCACATTCAGGCTTTTGGCGCGGGCCAGACCGTAACGCAGCATCGGCGCGCCGACATCGACGGCCACCACCTCCGCCTCGGGAAAGCCCTGGGCCAGCGGCAGAACGCTGTGCCCCAGGCCGCAACCCAGATCGAGGATGCGCTTCGGCTTGAAGTCCGGCAGGTTTTTCCGGACCCAGGTGACCACCGCCTGACCGCCGCCATCCGACCATTGGCCCAGCATGCCGCCCGTCGTCGCGAACAGGCCGCAATCATAATTGGCGGCATTGGCGACATCGCCGGGGCCATATTCGGTGTGATAACTGCCGGGCATGCAATGATGGTCGATGGCCGCGACATAGCGGGGCAGGGGCAGCGACGGGTCCAGCGTCAGGCGCGGATCACCGTCAGTCAGGGCCGCGGCGCGGGCCGCCAGTTCCTCCCGCTGGCGCAGGGTGACCCAGCGTCCGGCCTGCTGGCGCATCTCCATGGTGTTCCGGCGTAGCGCCGACCAGACCTGCCAGTAGGGATCACGGGCCAGGGCGCGGCGCACCTGCTGCCGGTCTGTGAATTCCTTGCCCGGCGCCACACGCGTGTCGAACGCCGTCTTCACGCCGGGCAGGACGCGGCTGGCCAGATGCCGGTTCATATGGGCCAGGAAGTTGAAACGCTCGACCTCGTCATGCGTCATCTCCGGGAAGATGCCGTGGCGACCGACCGCGCGGTAATCGGGCGGGCCGTCATAGGCGGCCAGCAGGGCTGCATCGCGATCCCGTTCCGGTTTGCCTGAACCGTCCATATCCTTGCACCCTCCTGCCCTGCGTCGCATGACCGTATCCGGTTGGGGCGAACTGTACGGTTCATGCCGCCCGCCCGCCGCATGTCCGATCCCAAATCTCCACCACGTGGATGATGGGGCGTCTGCCCGCCCTGCGGACAATGGGGGTGGGGCCACCTGGACCAACCGTTTCGCCCCACCCCATCATCCAGGCCTGCCAGGATCGGGAGGCGTGGATGACCGGGGTAACGCGGCACTTCATCAAGGTTGATGGGCGGCTGGTTCATTACCGGCGCGCCGGGCAGGGGCCAGTGCTGCTGGCCCTGCACCAGTCCCCCCGGGACAGCGCCGAACTGCTGCCCCTGATGCGCGCGATGGCACCCTTTGCCACGGTGATTGCGCCGGACAATCCCGGTTTCGGCCTCTCCGACCCACTGCCGCCGGGTCCGGCCACGGTTGACCGGTTTGCCGACGGCGTCGATCGTCTGATGGACGCGCTGGGCCTGACCAGGGCGGCGTTCTATGGCTTTCATACCGGTGCCTGTATCGTCAGCCGCTTCGGAGCCCTCTATCCTCACCGCGTCTCCGGCCTTGTCGTCGATGGCTTCATGTTGATGGAGGAGGCGGAAAGGGCGGACCTGCTGGCCAACTACCTGCCCGCCTTTCATCCGCAATGGGATGGCGGGCATCTGGCCTGGGCCTGGCATCGCATCCGCGATCAGGGCATCTTCTTCCCCTGGTATCGCCGTGACCCCACGGCCCGGCTGGCCCGGCCAAAGCCTGACCTGACCCGCATCCATGATCAGATCATGGAATTCCTGCGGGCTGGCGACAGCTATCGCACTGGGTATGAGGCGGCTCTGTCCTATCGCCCGGCGGCGGACATGGTGGCCCTGACGGTTCCCACATTGCTCTTCGCGGCACAGGATGATCCGCTGTGCCGCTACATG
>JAEMSB010000549.1 GCA_016463045.1 Niveispirillum sp. | reverse complement strand
CACCAGCATCAAGCCGGGCACCAAGGCGCCGGCAACCGCCCCTGCCCCGCTACGCTCAGCACCGCCGGGTTGCCATCCAGCAGGTCTGGCCCCAGCACCACCCGCTCCACCGCCAGCCGCGACAAGGGGACGGCAACGGGCAGGCGCGGCAACCCGCCCTGGTCATTGGGATCATGCGGCTTGGGCAGCGGCGCACGCGCCACCGTCACGGCCTTTGCCGACAGTTCCGACACTGACAAGGTGCGGGAAAACAGGGCCCAGGGGTTCCAGACCAGATGCGCGCCGTCCACCGTCAGCCAGACACCATCGGCATCCTGCATGGTGATCCGTGCGGCGCGCAGGTCGAAGATCGACCCGTCCGCCCCCTCCACCGTCAGTTCCGGCACGGCCTCCCCGGCCTTGGACAGCACGAAATCACGGCCCGACGGGGTAGACAGCCAGATGCCCGCCGATATGGCGATCAGGACGACCAGACCGATCAGCCCCACCAGACCAGCAGCGATCCAGATCAGGATGGGGCGAAGGCGGTTGAAATCGCTCAACATCCCCTCCTTAAAAGGCTTGGCCGATGGAGATGTAGAACTGGAACGCCTTGTCCCCGTCACGCTTGTTCAGCGGCACCGCCACATCCAGGCGGATGGGGCCGATGACGGTGTGATAGCGTCCGCCGATACCGGCGGCATAGCGCAGGCCCTGACCCAGCTTGGGATATTCGGTCGTATAGACATTGCCGGCATCGATGAAGGGGACCACGGCGATGTCTTCCGTCACCTTCACCCGCATCTCTGCCGACATTTCCAGCAATGAGACACCGCCCAGCGGCTCCCCGTTGCTGTCACGCGGCCCCACCTCCTGATAGCCATAGCCACGGATCGACCCGCCGCCACCCGCGAAGAAACGCTTGTCGGCGGGCACATCCAGCAGCCCGCCGCCGATCACGGCGCCATAGACGCCGCGCAACGCGCCCACGTACCAGCCATCATCCTTGAAATCGAAATAGGCGCTGCCGCCGACCCGCGCGACCGTGAAACTGTTGCTGTCCCCAAAGGCCGCCAGATAGGGGGTGATGGCGCCCGACAGGCGGAAACCCTTGGTCGGGTTCAACAGATCGTTGGACCGGTCGAGCGTGATGGCGGCGGGAATGCCGACCAGGGTGTTGCGTGTGGTCTGCAGGCTTTCCTCGATCTTGGACTGTTCCGCCGTCACGCCCAGGCTGGCCTTCAACCCCTTGCCCAGCTTGCGTTCCACCGCACCCGTCAGGACAAGCGCCTGCCGGCGATAGGCATCGGGCCGTTCCGACAGCGCCTCCGCCGACAGGTTCAGCGACTGGCGGCGCGACAGGAAATCCGGCTGCTGATAGGTGCCGGCCAGACGGTAATCGAAATCGCTGGCACTGGTTTCGCCGCGTCGGGAGATGCCGGCGACTGAGGCATCGACGCGCAGCTTCTCGGCATTGCCCATCAGGTTGCGGTCGCCCCAATAGGCATTGGCCCCGAACCCGTCCTCGGTCCCGTAATCGGCACCGAACCCGACATAGTTCAACTCGCGCTCGGCCAGATCGACCAGGACGGGCGCCTTCTGATCGCCCGTCGGCTGATCGGCCAGCCGTAGCCGGACCGACGAAAAGACGCCCAGATCGGCCAGGGCCTGGCGCCCCTCCTCCATGGTGGCGGGGTGATAGGCATCCCCCTCGCGCCAGGGCAGGCGGCGGCGGGCCGCGCGCTGCGACACCTCGTCCAGACCGTTGAAGGTGACATCGCCGAACGCCACTTTCGGGCCGAGATCAACGACATAGGTGACGTCCATGCCCTGCTTGGCATGGTCAACGATCAGCTTGCGATCCAGCAGGCGGGCATAGGCATAGCCCTTTTCCGCCAGGCGCGGCAGGATGCGGCCCTCGGCATCCACCACAGAAGGTGCGCGCGCATCCGACCCGATGGCCAGGCCCAGCGCATCCGGGGCCGGCGCGCCATCGGGCAGGGGCTGTTCATCCGGGCCGGCAATGGCGACCGATGTCACCTTGTACCGTGCCCCCTCCTCCACCCGGATTAGGACCTTGGCGGGCACCACATCGACATCGATTTCCGCATCGACAATGGCGTCATAGAAGCCTTCGGACCGCAGGGCGGCCCGGAACCGGTCCAGATCGGCATCGGCCCGACGGCCTAGGCCGATGGGCGAGGGCGGCGGGTCTTCCTTCAGGGCGACAAGGCTGGAGACTTCGTTCAGCAGCTTCGACAGATGCGGATGATCATCCACCCCTTCGATCACCACCTCATACTTCGTCTCCTGGGCATGAACAGGCGCCGCCGCCAGGGCAGCAGCCGCCATCAGCATCCATTTTTGCCATCTGCCTTGGGTCATTATCCTCCCCCGGTTGCCGCCATGGTGGCATGGGCCGGGGGCGGCTTTCCAGGGGTAAGGCACAGGCGCTTTGGTGTTAGGCCAAGGGGCAGGCTCACTGCTTTGCCCTTTTCACCAACCCCTTGATGGAACGTTAACCGCGATCCGACGAAACGCAGGGCAGCCCCACCTTCTGCACCCTACCGAAGCCCCTGCGAAACGATTATATTGCGCCGCGAAACAGCCCGGCCACCCTTGTTCCCGTTCCTCAATCGAACGCTGACAGGGTGGCCGGGCGTTTTTCATGCGCGAACCCCGATCCGGCGGACATAGTCATTGGGCGGCGCGCGACCAGCACCAGGCACGCAGGACCGTACCCATGCAATTGCGCAATATCGCCATCATCGCCCACGTCGACCATGGCAAGACCACCCTCGTCGACATGCTGCTGAAGCAGTCCGGCACTTTCCGTGAAAACCAGCAGGTCGCCGAGCGCGCCATGGACAGCAACGACCTGGAGCGTGAGCGCGGCATCACGATCCTGGCCAAGTGCACGTCCGTTGTCTGGAACGACGTCCGCATCAACATCGTTGATACGCCGGGCCACGCCGATTTCGGCGGCGAGGTGGAGCGTATCCTGAACATGGTGGACGGCGTCTGCCTGCTGGTGGACAGCGCCGAAGGCCCGCTGCCGCAGACCAAGTTCGTGCTGGGCAAGGCCCTGAAGCTGGGCATGCGCCCGATGGTCGTCGTCAATAAGATCGACCGTCAGGATGCGCGTCCCGACGAAGTG
>JAEMSB010000548.1 GCA_016463045.1 Niveispirillum sp. | reverse complement strand
TCGCGGCGCTGATCACGGCATCGGCGCGGCAGGCACGGCGGGCTGATCGCCTGCGCCTTGGCGCCGTGGTCGGCTTCGCGCTGATCGCCATGGTGGCCGGTGTTCAGAGCTATCAGGCCCGTGAGGCCGAAGCCCTGGCAGCACAACGCCGGCAGGAGGCGGAAGGGCTGGTCGATTTCATGCTGGGCGACCTGACCCAGAAATTGCAGCCGCTGGCCCGGCTCGACCTGCTGGGCGGGGTGGCGGAGAAGGCGCTGGCCTATCTGACGGAGGAGGATGCCGGCCGGGTGCCAGGGCCGCTGCGTCTGCGCCAAGCCAAGGCGCTTTTGACGCTGGCGGATGTGAACCGGTCACGCGGTAATGTCGATGCCGCCCTGACCGCCCTGGGCCGGGCGGAAACATTGCTGCGGGTCAATCTGGCCGAGGGGCCGGTGGATGGGGCATTGCTGAAAACGGCGGGGGCCGTGGCCTTCTGGTTCGGGCAGATCGCGCTGGACCGCCGCAACCTGGATGAGGCGGAAAGGCATTTCATCCGCTATCGCGATCTGGCCAAAAGCATGGTGGCGCTGAACGCCGAGGACGAGGATGCCAGCCTGGAACTGTCCTATGCCCTGGCCAGCCTGGGCAGTCTGCGGCTGCGCCGGGATCAGGTCAGCGAGGCCGCCCAGGATTTTGAGGAATCCAACCGGCTGAAACGCGCGGTGATGGCCAAGCGCCCGGATGACCGCGCCCTGGCCGTCAGCATGGCCAATGGCCTGTCCTGGCTGGCCAATGCCCGCGCACAGGATGGCCGGCTGGACGATGCCGTCACGCTGTATGGCCAGCAGAAGGACATGCTGGAAGGGTTGCGGAAGGCCGAGCCGGACGCGCTTGAATGGTCCAACCGGCTGGCGCTCGCCTATAAGCTGGAAGCCATCCTGCTGGCGGCGCGCGGCAAGACCGAGGCGGCCCTGGCCTCCTTGCAGAAATCATCCGACCTGATCGGCTATCTTCTGAACAAGGAGCCGGAAAACAGCCTTTGGCAGCGGCAGAAGACAGAGAATGACGTGCTGGGCGCGCGGTTCCATCTGTTGGCCAATGACCTCACGGGGGCGTCGGCCAAGCTGTCTGGTACACTGGTCTGGCTGGATCAGGCATTGGCCGCCAAGCCGACCGATGGCTATGTCCGCCGCCTGCTGGCGCAGGCGCTGGCCAACCGGGCGGAGTTGCTGCTGCTGACCGGCGACGTGAAGGCGGCGGCGGCCAGTGTCGCCAAAGCCGACGCCATCGTCCGTGACGGCCCGCAGGATGCCGGCCGCGCCGTTCTGACCGCCAATATCCTGCTGGTGCAGGCTGGCATTGAGCGGGTGCGGCGCAATGGCGAGGTCGCCGCCGCCGCATGTGGGGAGGCCGTCAGGCTGCTGGGGCCCATCGCCGCAACCACCCGCGATTACAAGATCCTCGATCCCTGGGTCCGCGCCAATGTCTGTGCCGGCACCCTTTCCGCCGCCGTGGGAGGCATGAGCACGTTGGAGAAAATCGGCTATGCCGATGCCCAATATCAACGCGCGATCAGTTCAACCCTCAAACAAGGAGACGTAAGATGAGCAGCCAGGACGTCGTCAACCATGTTCTGACCATTCCGGTGGCGTGTGAAATGCAGGGTACGGGCGGCGGGGTGCCGCAGCCGACCCTGGTCTATGAGAAGAATGTCTCTGCCGATGACGTGATCAAGGCGAATGCGAACATCGAGAAGATCGTTTTCACGAAGGACCCGACCACTCAGATCGATTTCATCTTCACCGGTGTGAATGTGACACCGGCGGTGGAGGGGACGAAGATACTCAAAGACCTCAAGATCGTGAGCGTCAGCGATAACGAGGTCACAATTTCCGACGGTCAGCAGAATCAGGACAAGCAGACGGTCGGCAACATCACCCTGTTCTTCCTGGTCGAGGATCCGGCGACGCAGGCATCCCTGATTTCGGCGGGCAGTAAGGTGGTTTACAGCTCCGACCCCGAAGTGGTGAATGATGGCAGCATTGTTTGACGGGTTGCTGTAACGGCGATCCCGATGTCAGGGGGCGGGTTTGTGGCTGATAGGCCCCGGTCCGCCCCCTTTTCTCATTCTGGCTGGCTTCCTGTTTTCTTCCGAAGAAAATCCAATAAAATCAATGGATAGGGTTTCGGAAGGATAACAGAAGAGAGAATTCTTCCGATCCCTGGCAGGGTCTGGTCATCGCCAACCAGCCAGGGATTTTCCGCCATGTCGCCGATGCTGACCCCCCGTGAGCGCCAGGTTCTGACCCTGACCGGGCGTGGGCTGAAGATTGAAGAGATCGCCGCGCAGTTGGACGTGTCCGAACTGACCATCCGCAAGCATCGCTCCTCCATCATGCAGAAGGCGGGGCTGCGGTCCACGGCGCAGCTGATCGCCTTTGCCGGGGGCAGCAGCCCGTCAGTGGCCGATGAGCAGGCCCCGGTGGAGCCGGCACCCCTGTCCTGGGACCAGTTGCGCCCGCGCGAGGCGGAAGTTGTGCGGCATATCGTGTCGGGCTGTACCAGCAAGGAGATCGCCCGGCTGTTGAAGATCAGCCCCCTGACGGTGCAAAAACACCGCGAGCGGGCGCGGGCAAAGCTGGGCGTGCATACGGTGGGGGAGATGATCACGCGTGGGCGTGTGGCGCTGCCTGCGTGAAACGCTGTCGCCCTGTCCGCGTGAAACGCTATGGCGCTATGCCCGAGACCGGGTAACATCCCCGCCGGACAGGGACGCGTACGGGGAACGGAGAGCGCCGCAGCATGACCGCCAAAATCTATGCCGGTGAACGTATCCGCCGTCTTCGGGAAACGCGCGGCATCAGCCAGGCGCAACTGGCGACCGAGGTGGGGTTGTCCACCTCCTATCTGAACCAGATCGAGAATAATCAGCGGCCCCTGTCCGCCGCCGCCGTCATCCGCCTGTCCACCTTCTTTCAGGTGGAACCCAGCCATTTTGCCGATGACAGCGACACAAGGCTGGCGTCGGAACTGCGCGAGGTGCTGGGCGATCCGCTGTTTGGTGACGCGTCGGTGACGTTTGCGGGCATCCGCGACGCGGTGCGGGCCGCCCCCGCCATCATGGGATCGCTGCTGAAGCTCTATCGCGCCTATCAGGG
>JAEMSB010000547.1 GCA_016463045.1 Niveispirillum sp. | reverse complement strand
ATGCAGGATGGCGGGGCCGGGGCCGATTACGGAGCCATCGGGAAGGGTGTACTCCTTGTCACCGCCTGCCATCCAGCCAGCGGGGATGGCGGGGTCGGCATCGGTGTGCAAATGCGCGAAGACCAGACCGCCGGCCTGGGCCACCCCGATGGCGGGCAGTGCCAGGGTCTTGCGTGCGGCATCGTCCAGGTGAAAGTCGGTGTCGTTAAAGGGAATGGCCTTTGGCACCCCATCCTGATCATAGACCCAGGCGTGATAGGGGCAGCGGAGCGGACCCTTGCCGGTGGGTTCCGTCAGCATCAGGGCGAAGCGGTGGGAGCAGACATTGCGAAAGCCGCGCAGGGTGCCGTTGAAATTGCGCACCAGCACCGGAATGGCCCCGATCCAGCCCGTGGCCCAGCAACCATGCGCCGCCAGATCATCACCATGGGCCAGCAGCACCCACCCGCTCATGCCGTGCGGCCCCCATCCACCACCA
This sequence comes from Niveispirillum sp., assembly GCA_016463045.1. Classification (GTDB taxonomy): domain Bacteria; phylum Pseudomonadota; class Alphaproteobacteria; order Azospirillales; family Azospirillaceae; genus Niveispirillum. The sequence goes on along the minus strand of JAEMSB010000547.1, from coordinate 2,677 downwards.
TGGAGGTGCCGGTGATCCAGCGGCCCGCGTCCGAGATCAAAAAACAGATGGCGTTCGCGACATCGTCCGGATGGCCGAAACCCAGCGGCTGCAATTTTTCCAGATGCGCGATCTGATCGGCATTCAGCTTTTCAAAACCGCGTTCGATCAGTTCGGTCATCACGATGCTGGGCACCACGCAATTGACGCGGATGGCATCGGGCAGCAGTTCCGCCGACAGGCCCTTGGTAGCGGCGATGATGCCGCCCTTGGCCGCCGCATAGACGACATTGGCGGGCGACGACGCGGTGGCGGCGGTGGAGGAGATATAGACAAGGCTGGCTTTGTCCGCCTTCACCCCCTTTTGTCGCAGACCCTTCGCCAGCGCCAGCGAAGCGCCCAGGTTGGTGCGCATCACATCGTCAAAGAAATCGGCCTGGAAGATGCGGATGGGGCGCAGGGTCTGGATACCGGCGCAATGGGCCAGACCGTTGAAGGGGCCATTGGCCTGTGCGGCCGCCTTCATCCAGGCGGGGATGGCATCGATGGCGGACAGGTCGAAAGGATCGGCGCGGTGACCGTCGCCGGGCAGGTCGGCCAGGGTGGCGGCCAGCCGCCCCTGATCGCGGCCCGTGATGGTGACGCGTGCCCCCAGCTTTGCCGCCAGGATGGCCGTGGCGCGACCGATGCCGGCGGATGCACCCGTGACCAGGATATGGCGGCCCGACAGGTCCATGGGGTTGATGATGGCGGGCATGGCTCTACCCCTTGATGATGCGCGTCAGAGCATCCACGACCCGATCCTGATCGGCCATGGACATGGCGGGATAAAGCGGCAGGGACAGGCAGCGATCATACCAGCCCGCGGCCCCCGGCAGGTGCAAATCGCCATAAAGACGCCGGTAATAGGGCTGGGTATGGACGGGGATATAATGCACCTGACTGCCCACGCCATCCTGGCGAAGGGCGGCCATGAAGGCGGCGCGGTCCATGCCCAGGGCCGCGAAATCGATCAGCGCGACATAGAGATGCCAGCCCGCCGCCACGCCCGGCATGCGCACCGATGGCGTCAGGATCGGGGCCAGCGGGGAGAGCGCCGGGTCATAGGCCGCGACCAGCTTGGCGCGGGTGCGCACGAAAGCATCCAGCTTTGCCAACTGGCTGATGCCCAGGGCCGCCTGGATATCGGTCATCCGGTAATTGAAGCCGGGTTCCGGCATCTCATAGTACCAGGGATTGGGTTTGCCATCGGCGGCCAGGGCGGCGGCCGGGTTGATGAACCCGTCCGGGTCGCGCGCCATGCCGTGGGACACGCCGGCGCGGACGCGCTTTGCCAGCGCGTCATCATTGGTGGTGACCATGCCGCCCTCACCGGTCGCCATGGTCTTGACAGGGTGGAAAGAGAAGCAGGCCAGGGCCGAACGGTCGCAGGCACCAACGGCCACCATGGCACCATCCGCCCCGGTCAGGCTTGTGCCGACGGCATGGGCCGCATCCTCCACAATCATCAGGCCACGTTCGGCGGCGAGTGCCGACAGGCCCGCCATGTCGGCGGGCTGCCCCGCCAGATGCACGGGCGCGATGGCCCGCACGCGCCAGCCCCTGGCCTCCGCCCGTGTGATCGCGTCCTCCGCGTCCTGGCGGCGCATCAGGCCGGTATCGGGATCGACATCGGTGAAGGCCACCTGCGCACCGACATAGCGGACGGCATTGGCGGTGGCTAGGAAGGTGACGCTGGGCGCCAGGACCGCGTCGTTTGGCTTCAGGTCGAGCGCCAGCATCGAGACATGTAGGGCGGCGGTGGCATTGGCGCAGGCGATGGCATGGCGTGCCCCCACCTTTTCCGCAAAGGACCGCTCAAACCAGCCGATGCTGGGCCCCTGGGTCAGCCAGTCGCCGCGAAGGACCTGTTCCACGGCGGCGATGTCGGCCTCGTCAATCCATTGCCGCCCATAGGGCAGAAAGGGACCCTTGCTCACGAAGGCCGCTCCAGCAGGGCGCGCATCGCATCTTCTGACAGCCATTCGGGATTGGTGTCACTGCGATAGCTGAAACCATCGGGAACGGGCGTCGCCCCCTGCTTGGCATAGGGGCCGCGATCCCACCATTTGAAGGCGGGTTCGATGATGTAGCGGTCGGGCAGTTCCACCGTCTGCCGGGCATCATCCTCGGTGATCATGATCTCATGCAGCTTTTCACCGGGCCGGATGCCGACAATGCGGTGGGGCAGGGTCGGGGCCATGGTGTGGGCCAGATCGACAATGCGCATGGAGGGGATCTTGGGTACGAAAATCTCCCCCCCCTGCATCATGGCAAAGGAGGTGGCGACGAAATCCACGCCCTTGTTCAAGGTGATCCAGAACCGGGTCATGCGGTCGTCGGTGATGGGCAGTTCCTTGGCCCCATCCTCAATCAACTTGCGGAAGAAGGGAACCACCGACCCGCGCGAGCCCACGACATTGCCATAGCGCACGGCGGCAAAGCGGGTGCCGACGGAGCCGGACAGGTTGTTGGCGGCGACGAAAATCTTGTCCGACGCCAACTTGGAGGCACCGTAGAGATTAACGGGGCTGGCCGCTTTGTCGGTGGAGAGCGCCACCACCTTCTTGACCTTGTTGGCCAGTGCGGCCTGCACCACGTTCTCCGCGCCGTTCACATTGGTGCGGATACATTCGATGGAATACAATCCCATCGAATG
>JAEMSB010000546.1 GCA_016463045.1 Niveispirillum sp. | reverse complement strand
TTTCCGACCCGACGCGCCGTTCGATCCTGGAAATGCTGGGGCAGCGCGCCCTTGCCGCCGGGGATATCGTCAGCCGGCTTCGGGCCCAGGGCAGCATCAGCGCCCCCGCCGTTTCCCAGCATCTGAAGGTGCTTCGCGAAGCGGAACTGGTGCGGGTGCGGGTGGAGGGGCAGCGCCGCATCTACAGCCTGGACCCGGCGGGACTGGACGCGATGGATGCCTGGATCGCGCGGGTGCGCGGCTTCTGGACATCGCGGCTGGATACGCTGGAACAGGCACTGCTGGAGGATCAGGAAGATGAGTGATTTTGGCGTGGTGACAGAGGCGGGTGCCGTGCGGTTCGAACGGCTGCTGCCGGGGCCGGTGGAAAAGGTTTGGTCCTTCCTGACCGACAGCGAGAAGCGGGGACGCTGGCTGGCCTTCGGGGAGATGCAGGGCAGGGTGGGTGCCCCCTTCCGCCTGGAATTTCACAATACCAAGCTGGGACCAGGCGATACCGACATCCCGGCCAAATATCAGGATAACTGCCAGGATGGCGTCTCCACCCATGGCCGTATCCTGGCCTGGGAACCGGGGCGGCTGCTGTCTTTCACCTGGGCGGAGGAGAACCAGCCGTCGGAGGTGACAATCGAACTGTCGCCCGTGGGGGACAAGGTTCGCCTGATCCTGACCCATCGCCGCCTGGACGGGCATGGCATGATGATCAGCGTGGCCGGCGGCTGGCACACGCATCTGGAAATTCTGGCGGCGCAGTTGGAGGGACGGACCGCCCCCGGCTTCTGGACCCGGCATACGGCGCTGGAGGCTGAATACGACCGCATGCTTGGTGGGCAGGGTTGAGGGATCGCGCCATGCGGTGGGTGGGCGGCTGCCATCGGGACTGGCATGATGTGCAGTGCAGCGGGCAGTGCTTTAATTAATGCACTGCCCGGTACCAACCGGGCGACCGGTTCAGGATCAGTACATCATGCGCAGCGTTGACATCGGGAACATTCACGCCGAACAGGCGGCGGGCGGACAAGCCATTGCCGTTGGTGGCGGATTGCCGCCCGGCACCAGCTTCACATGGTTCGTGGTGGTCATGGGTTTCCTGACCATGTTCGGGCCGATGGCCATCGACATGTATCTGCCGGCCCTGCCTTCCATCGGCGCTGATTTGCATGCCGATCAGGCGGCGGTGCAGATGACCCTGTCGATTTTCCTGATCGGTTATGGTGCGGGACAGTTGCTGTGGGGACCCCTGGGCGACCGTTATGGCCGCAAGGGACCGGCGGCGATTGGCGTCGCTTTGTTCATTCTGGCCAGTGCCGGCTGTGCCCTGGCGCCCGACATCTGGTCGTTGACGGCGTGGCGGTTCCTGCATGGTGTGGGGGCCTGCGCCGCACCCGTCATTGCCCGCGCCATGGTGCGCGACAGTTTCGACCGTGACCGGGGCGCGTCCGTCATGTCGCTGATGATGCTGGTCATGGGGGTGGCCCCCATGCTGGCACCGCTGGCGGGCGGGCAGGTGCTGGACCATGTCGGCTGGCGCGGCATCTTTTGGTGTCTGTGCGTTTTCGGGCTGCTGGCGGGGCTGGGCCTGCTGACGGTCAAGGAAACGGCACGTCCCGTGGGCAACCGGTCGGGTGGCCTGCTGTCCAACTATGCACTGCTGCTGCTGGACCGGCGGTTCATGGGCTATGCCCTGTCGTCGGGCTTCGTCTTTGCCGGGATGTTCGCCTATATCTCCGGCACGCCGTTTGTCTATATCGAACATTTCGGGGTGGCGCCGGAACATTTCGGCTTCCTGTTCGGCATCAATGTCGTGGCGCTGATGATCGCCAATGTCGTGAACAGCCGGCTGGTCCTGCGGTTCGGTGTGGACCGTATGATGGGCTGGGGCATTCTGGCCACCGCCGGCATCGGCGCCGTTCTGATCGTGACCGGCGGGTTCGGCATTGGCGGCGTGTTCGGCGTGGCCATCCCCCTGTTCTTCTATCTGGGTGCGCTGGGCTTGGTGGGGTCGAACGGCATGGCGGGGTCACTGGCCGCCTTTCCGCACATGGCAGGCACGGCATCATCTCTGTCGGGTGCCTTGCAGCTGACCATCGGTGCCGTTGCGGGCGGCATCGTGGGGGCGCTGTCTACCGGCGGTTCGCCCTTGCCCATGTGCGCCGTGCTGTGCGGCTGCGCCCTGGCCGGGTTGGCGTCGGACCGGCTGCTGAAACGCTAAGACCGGTTCCATTGGCATGATCTGCCAATTGTGGGAGAATGGGGCCTGATACGGAGGTGCCCCATGCCCACGCGCAATGTCGTCCTGACCGACCATCACGAAAAAGTGATCGAGGAACTGGTGCGTTCTGGCCGCTACCAGAATGCCAGCGAGGTCCTGCGCGAAGGCATCCGCCTGATCGAACGGCGCGAGGCGGCGGACAAGGCCAGACTGGAGGCGTTGCGGGCGGCGGTAACCCTGGGTGCCACCCAGATCGACAATGGCGAGTATCTGGAGTTTGACGAGCAGGGTCTGTCCGACTTCTTTGACGGCCTCGAAGAGGAAATCGACCGGCAAGTCAGCGCACCGGTTCGGTGAACGCCGATGGCGCAGTATCGTCTTTCACCCGCCGCCCGCTCGGACGTGGCGGAGATACTTGCGCTTAGTCATAAGATGTTCGGCCCTGCGGCCCGCCGTCGCTACCGCGGTCTTTTGCAGGCGGGGTTCGGTTTGTTGGCTGAACAGCCTCACAGACTGGGTGCCGTCGTGCGTTTCGACCTTGGAGAGGGGCTCATGCAGTTCCATCTGCGCCATTGCCCCAAGTCGGCGCTTGCCGAGGGGCGAATTCAGCGCCCCCGTCATGCTGTCTATTACCGTGTTGCGGGACCCGGTTTGATCGATATTGTACGCGTCCTGCATGATCGCATGGACCCGCACCGCCACGTGGATAACGACAATTGACCGGCGATCTGCTTTCCGGGGTGACGGCGCCATCGGCGCGCGTGCGTGTGCAGCTGCCTTTGCCGCTGCCCGAACCCTATGATTACCGCGTGCCGGGCGACATGGTGCTGGTGCCCGGTTCCTATGTGGAGGTGCCGCTGGGGCCGCGCCGGCTGTTCGGTGTGGTCTGGGCCGATGGGGATGGGCAGGGAGAGCGGGTGGAGGAGCGCAAGTTGCGCCCCGTCA
>JAEMSB010000545.1 GCA_016463045.1 Niveispirillum sp. | reverse complement strand
TGTGTCGGGTCACCGGCCACCAGCAGTAGGTCGGCCAGGTAGCCGGCGCGCACCAGCCCCAATTCCATGCCCATGATCTGCCCCCCCAGCCCCGTGGCGGCGGCCAGTGCCTCTGCTGGGCTGTAGTCGAACAGGGTGACGAAATGTTCCAGATCGCGGCCATTGCGGCCATTGGGATTGAAGGGGAAGCCATAATCGCCACCCGGCAGCACCCGCACCCCGCGTTTTTTTAGCTCCGGGATCAAGCGCGTCGCCCGCTCAATGACCGGCATGGCGCTTTCCTTCATCGCGGTCATATCAATATGGGGCGGGGGCTTCGCCTCCAGGGTCGCCACGATGATGCCAATGGCAGGCGCCATGAAGATGTCGGCCTTCGCCGCCTCCAGCATGTCCACCGCCTCATCATCAGCGTAGGTGCAGTGATAGAGAACGCGCACCCCATGACGCAGGCCCATTTTCACCGCCTCGGACGCCTGGGTGTGGGCGTTGACCCACAGGCCCTTTTCACGGGCGCGTTCACAGGCGGCCTGTACTTCCGCGTCGGTGTAAAGGATGTGCTGCGATGAACCGGGCAGCAGCGCATCCTCACCCGACAGCAGCAATTTCACGCTGTCGATGCCCAGCCCCTGGCAATGGTCGATAAAGGCACGCATAGCCTCCGGTCCGCGCCCGTGGTCGATATGGCCGGTTTGCACGCCGTCACCGCCGGGCGGACTGCGTTCGATGGTGGAGGCACGCAGACGCGGCCCTGGCAGGTGGCCACCCTTGATCTCATCCCGCAGCACGACTTCCACTCGTTCCCCAAGGGCGCCGGCGGAATAAACGCTGGTAAAGCCGTGATCCAGAACGACCCGCGCATTGCGTGCCGCCGCCAGCATCATCTCCTCGGGCGGCAGTTCGAAACGATGGATGATACGTTCGGTGGAGGATGGCCAGGTCAGGTGCCCGTGCGCCTCAACCAATCCCGGCATCAGCGTGCCACCATTGCCATCGACCAAAATGGTGCCATCACGCGGCAGGGCAGGATCTGTCCCCAGCCGGGCCACAGCGGCAATACGCTCGCCCTCCACCAGCACCTCGCCTTTAAAGCGGGGAGTGCCAGTACCATCGAAAATCCAGATATTGCTGAACAGGTGCCGCATCGCAGCCTCCCCACACCGGCCCGCAATGCGGGCAGAATTTCGCATTCGCAGCCCGGTGCACGGGCTGCGTTCATTCAAATGACCTTGGTTTCAGCGTGCTCAGACCGGGCGGCGCGCCAGGTGCCGCATTATCTGCCGGTTCATTTCTACCTCCCTATAGCCCCCGTTTTCCGGGGATCGGCTCAGCCCACTATCGCCACAGGGGGAAGCAAGATTGAAATTGAATGAATAAATTCGATGCATCACCAATCTGAATGGATCGGATGGATAAAGGCCGCCGGCGCAAGGACGGCCTTTATCCGTTCAGGGATTATGCAGATAGCTGGATATCGCGTCGGTCAGGCTTTCGGCGTGGGCGACATTGTCCCGGTTGGACAGCATCATGGCGGTGACCAGCGTTTCCGCCATCAGCACCGCCGCCGTCATGCTGCTGGACAGCACGGGATGCATGCTTTCGGCCAGCAGGACCGTGTCGGCCCGTTGCGCCAGGGGCGATACCGGGCTGTCGGTGATGGCCACCACATGCGCCTTGCGCGACTTGGCAAAGCTGGTCAGGTGCAGTGCTGCCTGTGCATAGCGGGGAAAGGCGATGGTGATCAGCACATCGCGTTCGCCCAAATTCATCAAGCGCCCCGCCGCGACCTCCGTGCCGCCAAATTCCACGACATTCACCAGATTGGCGCAGAAGGGCTGCAACCCCAGGGTCAGCAGCCCCGCGACATGGGCCGACAGGCCGAAACCCATGACATAGATGGTGCGCGCCGCGTTCAGCCGGCTGACCAGTTCTGACAACTGTGTGCCGCCCGCCATCTGCTCCGCCACCCGCGACAGGTGCGACAGCGTCGCCTCCAGCCCCTCATTGATGGCGGCCTGGGTCGGGTCGGCGCGGTCGAAGCTGCTGCGCAGTTTTTCAACAGGACGCAGCACCGTCTGCAACGTCTCCGCCATGCCCGCCCGCAGGTCGGGATAGCCAGCATAGCCCACGGCCCGCGCAAACCGGCTCAAGGTGGCGTTCGACACGCCGATGGCGCTGGCCAGATCCTCAATGCTCCACGCTGTGATCCGCACGGGATTACGCAGAAGGTGCTCCGCAATCGTCCGGTTCGACGCCGTCCCATCCGCCATCACTGCCAGCAGCCGGCGGCCCAGTTCGGTATCGGCGAAGGCCACCTCGGTCGACGGGGCGGATTGGGTTTGCGCGTCGCCCTGGCCCGGAGCGTGAAAATCAGCCTGAGAAGATTTTTTCATGGATTGATCTTATGAAAATTCCGTGTCATTGTCCATTCCATCGAGCCGATCATTGCGAAACGTGCCGGAAGCCAGTTGCCATGATGCGTCTTATGTCTCTGACGGCGGGGTTTGCCGCAAGTCTGTTGCTGCTGACCACGCCTGCCGATGCGCAGAATGCCCGCATGCGGGTGGGGGTGGAGGGCAATTATCCACCCTTTTCGGTGATCGGCCCGGACGGGAAACTGTCTGGTTTCGATATCGACATCGCCAACGCGCTGTGCGCGGAAATGAAGGTCGACTGCACCCTGGTGCAGCAGGAATGGGACGGGATGATCCCGGCGCTCAACACCCGCAAGTTCGACATGATCGTCGCCTCCATGACGATCACCGCCGACCGGGCGAAAATCGTCGATTTCTCCGACGTCTATTATGATGTCCCCTCCCGCTGGGTCGCCAAACAGGGCGCCTTTACGGAGCCTACGCCCGACGCGCTGAAGGGCAAGACGATTATCGTCCTGCGTAACAGCCCGCGCGCCAGACATGCCAAGGAAAAATACCCCGACAACCGCCTGCTGCTGGTCGCCAAGGAGACGGATGTCTACCTGGAACTGCGCGCAGGGCGAGGGGATATCGCACTTGGTTCATCGGTGATCGCGGAGGGTCTGTTCCTGAAGCGGCCGGAGGGCGCGGGGTTTGCCACCGTGGGCGAGCCGCTGCGCCTGAAGGGCGACAGTGATGTCGGCATTGCCGTGCGCAAGGGCGATACCGCACTGGCCGAGCAGTTCAACAAAGC
>JAEMSB010000080.1:3976-11686 GCA_016463045.1 Niveispirillum sp. | reverse complement strand
ATATCGTGCTGCTGAACGCCGCTGCCGCCCTGGTCGTGGCCGATGCCGTGCCCGACCTGACGACGGGCGTGGCCAGGGCCGCCGATTGTATCGCTTCCGGTCAGGCCAGTCTGGCGCTGGACCGGCTTGTCTCCATCACCAACACGCCGTTGACGATATGAACAGCCAACCCGACGTCCTTGCCCGCATCAATGCCGACAAGGCCGACCATGTGGCCCGCGCCAAGGCGGCCCGTCCGCTGTCCGTGGTGACCGACCTGGCCAAGGCACAGCCGGCCCCGCGCGGTTTTGCCAAGGCCCTGGAAAGCACCGTCGCGGCGGGCCGCTGGGCCCTGATCGCGGAGATCAAGAAGGCCAGCCCCTCCAAGGGCCTGATCCGGGCGGATTTCGATCCGCCGACCCTGGCCAGGGCGTACCGCGATGCCGGTGCCACCTGCCTGTCGGTCCTGACCGATGTGCCGTACTTCCAGGGTGAAGACGCGTTTCTGGTGGCGGCGCGGGCGGCAGTTGACCTGCCGGCCCTGCGCAAGGATTTCATGATCGATCCCTATCAGATCGTGGAAAGCCGGGCGCTGGGGGCCGACTGTATCCTGCTGATCATGGCCTGCCTGGATGATGTCCTGGCCCGTGAGCTGTATGACGCGGCGGTCGAACTGGGCATGGACGTCCTGGTGGAGGTGCATGATGAGGCGGAAATGGAACGCGCGTTGAAGCTGCCGGGCGGCCTGCTGGGCGTGAATAACCGCAATCTCAAGACGCTCTCCATCGATCTGGCGACGACGGAGCGCCTGTCGGCCATGGTGCCGGCAGGCCGGCATCTGGTGGCCGAAAGCGGTATCCACAGCCCCGCCGACCTGACCCGTCTGGCCCAGGCCGGCGCCCGCCGCTTCCTGATTGGTGAAAGCCTGATGGCCAAGCCGGATGTGACGGCGGCCACCAAGGCCCTGCTCTCCACCCCGATGATCGAGGCGGCATGAACAGCCCGCTGACCCATTTTGATGAGGCTGGCAACGCCGCCATGGTCGATGTCTCGGCCAAGGACGAGACGGTGCGCATCGCCACGGCGCGCGGCCATATCGCCATGAAGCCGGAAACCCTTTCCCTGATCCGCGATGGCGGCATGGAAAAGGGTGACGTGCTGGGCGTGGCGCGGCTGGCCGGCATCATGGCGGCCAAGAAGACGCCCGACCTGATCCCGCTCTGCCATCCCCTGATGCTGTCCAAGGTTACCGTCGATTTCACCATCGATGAGGCCGGGTCCAGGGTGGAGATCGAGGCGACGGTGAAGCTGAAGGGCCGCACCGGCGTGGAGATGGAGGCATTGACCGCCGTGTCGGTTGCCGCCCTCACCATCTATGACATGTGCAAGGCGGTCGATAAGGGCATGGTCATCGGCGGTGTCCATCTTGCCTATAAGGAAGGTGGGAAAAGCGGGACCTATGTGGGGGCGGGGACCTAAGGGCGCCCGCCATCGGCAAATTATCGGCCTTCCATCGCCCTTGCCCCGTTGCAGGGCGTGATATATGCCCCAATATGTCGCATCCATCGACAGACGGAGCATGTGATTGATCCCGCTTTCCGAGGCCCGCGCCCGCATCCTGGCGGCGGCGAAGCTGCTGCCAGCTGAACAGGTGCCCATCACCCAGGGTCTGGGCCGCGTGCTGGCCGCCGATGTGGTGGCGCGCGTCACGCATCCGCCGACGGCGGTCAGCGCCATGGATGGCTGGGCCGTACGCACCGCCGACATTGGCCGCTTCCCCGTCACCCTGACCCGGATTGGGGAAGCCCCGGCAGGCCGCCCCTTCGTGGGCACGGTCGGGCCGGGGCAGGCGGTGCGGATCTTCACGGGCGGGGCACTGCCCGATGGTGCCGATACGGTGGTGGTGCAGGAGGATGCCGACGATCATGGCGACACCGTCACGCTAAGGGACGGCGGGGGGCCTGGCCGCTGGGTGCGTCCGGCGGGACAGGATTTCAGCGTCGGCGATGTCGGCGTGCCGGCGGGCCGCCGCCTGACCGTGCGTGATCTGGCGCTTACCGCCTCCATGAACGTGCCCTGGCTGCGCGTGCGGCGGCGTCCGCGCGTGTCCATCCTGGCCACCGGGGACGAGGTGGTGATGCCCGGCGACATGCTGGCCGCCGGGCAGATTGTCAGCTCCAATTCGCTGGCGCTCTGCGCCCTGGTGCGACAACTGGGCGGCGAACCGGTGGACCTGGGCATTGCCGGCGACAGTGCGGACAGCCTGTCCACCCTGGTTTCTGCCGCATCGGGCACCGACCTGCTGGTCACCATCGGCGGGGCATCGGTGGGGGAGCATGATCTGGTCCGCTCCGTCTTAGGCGCCGCCGGGCTGGAGCTGGATTTCTGGAAAATCGCCATGCGGCCGGGCAAGCCGTTGATGTTCGGGCAGATGCATGGTGTGCCGATGATCGGCCTGCCCGGCAATCCCGTCTCGGCCCTGGTCTGTGCCTGGCTGTTCCTGCGCCCGCTGCTGCTGGCCATGCAGGGGTTGCCCAGCGATGATGACCTGCGCGATGCCGTGCTGGCCCGCGATATGGGCGCCAATGACAGCCGCGCCGATTTTATCCGCGCCAAGCTGTCAACCGATGGCGAAGGGCGGCTGATTGCCGAACCGTTCCCCAAGCAGGATAGCGGTATGTTGAGCCGTCTCGCCTGGGCCGACTGCCTGATCCTGCGTGCCCCTCATGCCCCGCCGGCCACGGCCGGGGACCGGGTGCAGGTGATGCCGCTGGACGCGCTGTAACCGCAGAATGGGTTACGCCCCGATCCGCGCCGCCTCCTGTGCGGCGCGGTTCATGTTGGCCGACATTTCGCCCGCCACCGCACTCTGCTGTTCCACGGCGACGGCGATGGAGCCGACATAGTCATTCACCTGCCCGATGGCACCATGGATGCTGCCCAGGGTGCTGACCACCTCAGCGGCGGTGTCGCGCAAGCCGGCAATATCGTCGGCGATGCGGTCAGTGGCGGTGCGGGCCTGGGTGGCAAGGCTTTTAACCTCCTGCGCCACCACGGCGAAGCCCTTGCCGGCATCCCCGGCGCGCGCCGCCTCGATGGAGGCGTTGAGTGCCAGCAGGTTGATCTGCCCCGTGATGCCGGTGATCAGGTTCACGATATCGACCATGCTGTCCGACAGGTTGGTCAAGCGCGCGGTCACCGTGCCGGCGTCATCAACGCGGCGGTTGGCGGCCTCTGCCTCGTCGCGTGACTTGCGCATGCTGTCGGCGATCTCGCGGATGGAGGCATTCATCTCCTCCGCCCCGGCGGCCACGCTTTCCATCATGCCGCGCACATACTCGCTGCGCTGCCGGGCCAGCACCTGCCGCGTCACGTCGGTGGCATATTTCACGACCTTGTAGGGCTTTCCATCCAGCCCCAGGATCGGGTTATAAGACGCCTGAATCCAGACATCATGCCCGTCCTTGGCGCGGCGACGGAACTCGCCCGCCTGATATTCCCCTGCTGCCAGCCTGTGCCAGAAGGCGCGGTAATCGGCGTTGTCCCGCTCCCCCTCCGGCATGAACAGGGAATGGTGGCGACCTTCAATTTCCTCGGCACGGTAACCCAGCGCCGACAGGAAATTCTCATTGGCGCTGACGATGGTGCCATCCAGCGTGAATTCGATCACCGCCTGGCTCTTCGAGATGGCCGCCAACTGGCTGGCCCGGTCGCTGTTTAGGCGCTTCTGTTCCGTGATGTCGGACGCAAACTTCACGACCTTGGCAACATTGCCGTCGGCATCCAGAATGGGGGTGTAGGTGGCCTGGATCCAGATGTCGCCGCCATTGCGCCGAACACGGCGGAATTCCCCCCCGAAGAACTCACCGGCGGCAAGCCTTTCCCAGAAACGGCGATACTCCGATGTTTCCCGGTCCTCTGCCGGCATGAACTGTCGATGATGCTTTCCCTTGATCTCCGGCAGGGAATAACCCAGCGCGTTGAGAAAATTCTCGTTCGCGGTCAGGACCTCCCCCTGCGGGGTGAACTCAATTACGGCCTGGGTGCGGTTGATGGCGGCAATCTGGCCGGCCATGTCGGCATTACGGTGAACGGCGTCTGTGATGTCACTGGCCAGCTTCACCACCCGGATCACCCGCCCGGCCCGGTCTAGGACAGGGTTGTAGGTCGCGCGGATCCAGACATCCCGGCCCTGCCGATCAATCCGACGGAACACGCCCGACTGAAACTCCCCCCGCGCCAAATGATCCCAAAAATCCCTATAGCTCTGCTGCTGGTGATCGGTCGCCTTCAAGAACATGCGATGGTGTTTGTTAACGATATCATTTAGAGAATATCCAAGCGCATCGAGAAAGTTCTGGTTGGCATCCAATATCACGCCGGTCGGATCAAATTCGATAATACATTGAGAAATATCGATCGCTTTATGCAGGGCAGAGAGTTTTGCAGCCTGATTGCTTCGAAATGAAAAAGACATTCTGATTTTTCCCGTATTTGAGAACTCGAATTTACAGAGATTGTTAAAATTTGGCCCGAAACCGCTCATCCTTGCGAGATTTATCTGTGATGGGCCTAAAGGATTGCACGTTATTAACGTCTAACCTTTATTGAGATGGTTGTTATCCTGAACTAATGGCGATGTCCATATAACGTTCGGAATAGTGTGATTATTAGCAAAGGATAATTTTCCCGAAAAGTTGTAGGCTGGTCTGCCGGTCCCCCTCCTGCAACGTGCAAGCGATGCGAACCAAAATAGAACATTGCTTGGCGTTCCGTTATTGTTCTATAGTGATGTCGGTCACAATGACGGTGCCGGATGGGCGGTCATCGTCGCGGGTGAGGGGATGTCATGCTGACGCGCAAGCAACAGGAACTGCTGTTCTTCATCAATGAACGCCTGAACGAGGGCGGGGTTTCGCCTTCTTTTGACGAGATGAAGGACGCGCTGGGCCTGAAATCCAAATCCGGCATCCACCGCCTTATCACGGGTCTGGAGGAACGTGGCTTCATCCGCCGTCTGCCCCACCGCGCCCGCGCGCTAGAGGTGCTGCGCCTGCCGGAAAAGCCGATGCCCAAGGCCAAGGCAGCGCCCGCCGCCCCGGTATCCGCACCGGCACCCGCCGCGGCAGACGTGTCGCCACGTTTCAAGCCCAACGTTATCAAAGGCGATTTCCGCAACAGCCTGCCCGGCCGTCAGGCCAGCAACGATGCCGAAGCGGTGGCCCTACCGCTTTATGGCCGCATCGCCGCCGGTCTGCCGATTGAGGCGATGCGCGACAATTCGGTGACCATCGATATCCCGGCCTCCATGCTGGCGGCGGGTGATCATTACGCACTGGAAGTGGCCGGCGACAGCATGATCGAGGCCGGCATCCTGGATGGCGATACCGTCATCATCCAGCGCTGCGAAACGGCGGAGAATGGCACCATTGTGGTGGCCCTGGTCGATCAGCAGGAAGTGACGCTGAAGCGGTTGCGCCGCAAGGGCAATTCCATCGCCCTGGAACCCGCCAACCCGAATTATGAAACCCGCGTTTTCGGCTCTGACCGCGTCAACGTGCAAGGCCGTCTGGTCGGCCTGATCCGTCGGTATTGAGCGGGCGTTACGCGCCTTAATCCGGTCATGGGCCGGCCCCGGTTTCGCCAGGTGCCGCGTCCAGATTGGGAACTGTTGTCCCTGTCTGGAATGGTGCTGCCCGATGCATGTCCTGACCCTGTCTCCCTGGCGGCTGCTGCCGCTTGCACCTTTGGTTGTGTTGCTTTCGGCCTGCGCCAGCCCGTGTCAGCGCATTGATAATGATCTGCGGCAGCTGAATGCCGACACCATCCGCGATCCCGCCATGGCATCCGATGGCCGCTATCTGTCCCGGTTTCAGGAACTGGCCGCGCAATCGGTGGAAAAAGGCTGTCTGGGTGGGCGGTAAGCGCCGCCCGGTGGCGGCGCATCCCCTTCATTCCGTCGGGCGCTGATCAAAACCAGTCAGGCCGGGATCGGCGCTTTCCGCAACCTTCACATTGATGACGATGGCGTTGGGCGGACCTTTCCAGCAGGCGTCCAGCATGGCATCGACATCGGTGCTGTGGCCTGCGAACAGGGCCTCCACGCTGCCATCGGCGCGGTTGCGGACCCAGCCATCCAGTTGCCGGGCTCGGGCCTGTTCCACGGTCCAGCCGCGGTACCAGACACCCTGGACGCGGCCCGTCACAATGACGCTGACGGCGCGCCTGTCTTCCATGGGATTTGTCATGAATGTCTCGCTCTCTTTGGACCTATCCAGCCCAAGCGGGTGGCACTTGTCAATCACCCTCGCCAAGTCCACGTTTCTGGGGCAGCATGGAACGGCTTGGTTTTCGAGTGACTGCAAATGGCGGCGACGCCTTGGGGGATTGTAAGACCTGCGTGTGCCGACAGTCTGTGCAGGCAGCAGCAGGATGACCTATCCGGAGGGGGCATGACCGCCAGCCTGATCCGTCCTGCGACCGTATCCGATGCCCCTGGCATTGCGCATGTGCATGTCGAGAGCTGGCGGTCCACCTATCCCGGCATGCTGCCCGACCGTTATCTGGTGGGTTTGTCCACGGCCACCCATGAAAAGCGCTGGCGCGGGCTGCTGACCGGTGCGCCGCCACGGGGCCGGCGCACCTTTGTCGCGTCCAGCGCGGGGCGGATCGTCGGCTTTTCCTCCTGCGGGCCACAGCGCACGGGCCTGCCGGGCTTCGGCGGGGAGTTCTATGCGCTCTACCTGATCGATCAGGCCCAAGGCATGGGGATGGGCCGCCGCCTGCTGGCCGCCATGGCCCAGCATTTCCTGGCCCTGGGCACCCAGGCGGCCATGGTCTGGGTATTGCGTGAGAATCCTTCACGCTATTTCTATGAACGGCTGGGTGGTCAGTTGCTGGCCGAACAGCCGATCAGTTTCGCAGGTACCCAGCTGATGGAAGTGGCCTATGGCTGGACCGATCTGGTCCCGTTGGCCCGTCTCGCGGCGGACCCCCCTGTGGAAGGGTAGGTCACGCCTGTCCGCGCGCAGGAAGCACCATCACGAATCCGGCGTCGGGGTGACCAGGACCTTGTCGATGCGGCGCCCATCCATGTCGACCACTTCGAAACGATAGCCGTCATGGTCGGCATATTCGCCGGCGGTGGGGATGCGGCCCAGCTTAAACAGCAGGAAACCGGCCAGCGTGTGATAGCCGCTATCCTCGTCCCGCAGGCTTTTCAGGCCCAGATGCGCCTCCACCTCTTCCACGGCCATCATGCCGTCGATCAGCAGGGACCCATCAGCGCGCCGAACAATGTCGCTGTCTTCGCCACCCTCGTCGGGCAGTTCGCCGGCAATCCCTTCCAGTACGTCGGTCAGGGTCGCGATGCCCTCCACCGTGCCATATTCGTCCACCACGATGGCCATATGCTCACCGGACTGCTTGAACAGGTCCAGCAAGCGCATCACCTCCGTGCCGTCATGCACGATCAGGGCGTCGCGAACCACCGCGCGCAGGTCGAACTTGCCACCCTGCAACAGGCTGTGCAGCAAATCCTTCGTATGGACCACACCCATGACATCGTCGAAATCGCCGCGGCAGACGGGAAAGCGGCTATGGCCGGCTTCTCGGATCTCGCGCTTGATATTCTCCGGCTCGTCATCAATGTCCAGCCACATCACCTCCGGTCGCGGGGTCATGAGGGAGCGGACGGTGCGGTCGGCCAGACGCATGACGCCTTCGATCATG